>JAHEEY010000256.1 GCA_024640485.1 Chloroflexota bacterium
AGTCATCCCCGTTGACGGCCGCTGTTTTTGTGGGCTGCCGTCGGTACTATTCGAAAGCCACCAGCGAGAAGGCAAACTGAGAACCGTGTCCTTCCGTGGAATGGACAGTAATGCTGGAGCCATGGGCTTCAACGATCTGCTTGGCCAGGGCCAGCCCCAGCCCGATACCGTCTGAACTGCGGGTCATGGCGTCTTCCAGCTGGTGGAATGGCTCAAATATCGTATGCATCCGCTCTTGATCGATGCCGGCGCCGGTGTCCGAGACGGAAACGGTGACGAGCTTCTTGGTGCGGGTCACCCTAAGCCAGATCCGGCCGCCGGGCTGGGTGAATTTGACCGCGTTCTCCAGAAATTCCCCGATCACCCAGGTGATCTTGTCCCGATCCGCTTTCACACGCTGAGCCTTTTCAGGCAGATCCATCACGATCTCGATATGCTTGCTATGGGCATGATTCAGGTTGAGCTGAACGGCCGCTTTCACCAATTCGGATAGGCTGACTGTCTCCACCAACAGTGGAAATGCGCCCATTCTCGCTTCGGAGAACTGCAGAATCTCTTCGATCAGCTGGTTCAGCTTCTTGCTTGAGCCCACCACCGACTGCATGGCCGCGCTCTGGTTTGTATTCAGCGGCCCCAGTGACTCATCAGCAATCATTTCCGCGAATCCGCTCAAAATCGCCAGCGGGGTGCGCAGCTCATGAGACATGGTGCTCATGAAGTCATCCTTCAGCTGGTCCAGCTCGCTGAGCATGGTCAGCGCGTTTCGCAGCTGCACGGTGCGCTCTTCCACCCGCTGCTCCAATCGCTGGTTGCTCAGCTTCAAGGTTTGCTGCAGCTGGATCACCTGCCGCAGGGTCGCCTGGTCCAGCTCTTCCCCGCTGACCATGCCCAGCTCTACCAACAGCTGGCCCAGCAGGACCTTGTCTCCTCGCTTGGCTCTGCGCCCTTGGGTGGCCAGAGCAAACTCGAGATCTGATTCGGAGAGGACCCCTTCCAATACCAGCTGTTCGCCTAACCTTGGTACCAGGTTCTCTAGTGAGACCACTTCACCCACCTCCGGTGCCTGCTCTCTGATTTGCGGGGCCGCCGGCTGCGGCTGAACCCGGCTTGCTAACTTTTCGCCCTTGATGGAATCTGCTAGTTGCAGCTCGTTGATCATCGAGCCCATGTAGCCCACTCCGAAATCAGCCGTACATATGGTTCCCATTCTGTCACTCCCTGCCTGGTGCCCATCAAGAGTTCAAGGGTTTGCTGCTGGTGGCCGCTCCGATCAAGCGGCCACCAGCGTACATTTTAATCTGGCTGCCCGGCAGCTACTCGTCCCAGCTGACGCTGTTCCAGGAGATCGAGTTCCAGCTGATGCTGTTCCAGGATACCGAGTTCCAGCTGACGCTGTTCCACGATACCGAGTTCCAGCTGACACTGTTCCAGGCAATCGGATCTGAACCTGTGAGCAGCAGCCTGCTGGGCTCAACGCCGGTGTTGGCGGCGTCAGTGGAATCAGCGGTAACCGCGGCGAGAATGTCCAGGTAAGGGTACCCATCGATGTCGGAAGCGTGCTGCGTGAGCCGTGCCTTCACCTGATCCGGCGTCAAATTTGGCTGCGCGTTTAGCAGGAGCGCCGCCGCTCCCGATACCATTGGCGCTGACATTGACGTGCCGCTGGCACGGAAATATCGGTTGATGCCATCATCCCAAATGCTGATAGTCCGGTCAGGAAAAAGGGTTCTCCAGCTTGAATCGTTTGGCAGGGTGCTGACAATTTTGGCGCCCGGGGCGAAAATGTCCGGTTTCCAACTGTTGTCCAGCGTCCAGCCTGAAGCCGAGAAAGAGGCGATGACGTCATCACTCTTTCCACTGGTGCCCTGCTCATCGGTGGCGCCAACAGTGATCACGAAGGGGTCATTTGCCGGGGCGGCAGCAATGGTGTTGGCTTCTTGGGAGTCACCGCTGTTCCCGGCAGAGGCCACCACCACCACGCCGTTGAACCACAGTATCTCAGCGGCTGCGTCCATGGCGCTCTGGTGATAACTGGAGGGTTCGGTATCGTTCACCGATAGGTTGACCACCCGGATGTTGTAGAGATCTTTGTTGTCGAAAACCCACTGCATGGCGGCCACGATATCTGATTCATAGGCCATGCCGGTCCCATCGGTGACATTAAGGTCCACCAGGTTTGCCCAGGGAGCGATACCTCTGTAGCGGTGGTCAGAGCCGTGGCCGTCGCCCGCAGCGATACCAGCGACATGGGTGCCGTGGCCGCTCAGGTCTTTGGAGGTGCTCTGGCCGTTAAACCCGACATAGGAGACAACGCGGCTGTCGAGGTCTTTGTGGTTGATACCGCTGTCGATAATGGCGATGGTTATCCCCGCCCCTCGGTAGCCCATGTCCCACACCGCACGGGCGTTCACGGTGTTCAGATAGGTGATGGGGGTGTAGGTGCTCCGTCGATTCCAGTCCACACTGTCCGACTTCGCCACTGGACCATCCAGGCTGACCCAACGGACTGCCCGGCTGGATGCCAGCTGTGCCGCATTTGCGGCGCTCATTCTGGCGCTGAAGGCGTTGATCATGCTCAGATCGTTGATCAGGCTGCCGTCGAACCGGCTCACCAGCGCATCGGCGTCACCGCCGGCTTCGCTGAGCTGGGCGATGATCCGGATTTCCGCCTCCGGCTTTTCGGCTGCCACAGCCAACAATGCTGGCTGCGCCTTTGACTGGACCGCAGCCGTGGGTCCAGCCAGCAGGGTGGGCATCACCAGGATCGCGAACAGCGCCACCAGGACGATCTTGCCGCCCCAGCTGACACTTCGCTGCCTCCCGTTCCGATGCTCAAGATTCAGTCTCATAAGATCCCTCCTGTTTCTACTGCCGGCCGCTGCGCTAATTGTCAGCCTGACCCGGACATTTTACCCAAGGCAATCGCAAAAAAATCCTGGCACGGTACCGGCCAGGATTCTAGTCAATAAAATCGTTTGGCGGTCCGGCGGTCTTGCCGGCTGGCCCTGCGCTAACTGCTGGCTGGACCAACTGGTTTAGACCCGTGACTTTGCGTCCCTATCTTTCGAAAGGTTTGCCTTTTCCACTCGACAAACTCGTTTGTTAAACCCACACGCTTAATGTTGGAATTTTTACCTTACGAGTTACCTTACGAAACGCTCCGCCAGCATAAGACATTGGTACTAGCAGCTGGGAGTACTGGTACCAGGGAGCCACCGAAATCACATCTTTGAGACAGTTTCCTGCCAATTCCGAGTGAAAAACCTGGGGAAGTGGTTGGGTATCCTTGTTCCTCCGGCTGCTGGGTTCGGGATAATAAACAGATTCGCATCACCGTTTATCCCGCTTAAGGCGTCAGCCAGGGATGTCAGGGATCAACGCTCGGCCGGTTGGGGAGCTGTGGCGGCCTCCGACCAATTCGTGTAGTCCCGCAAGCGGCTTGGAGTGGGCAGGATGCCAGCGTCGACCGCCGCCTGCCGCCGCAATTCCTCGGCTCAATGGTTGACCCCGCAAATTGCTATGCCTTATAATCTTCTTATCTTAGTGATCGCTGCCGGCCAGGGCGGCTGATTCCCGCGGAGGAACAATTGTCCATTCGTCTTCATGCAATCGGTCATCGCCGGCGTCGGCTGTTGATACTCTTCGTCTGCGCGGCGATCTGCCTCACCGCCAGCCCGTCCCCTGCGGCCGCCCAACAGCCGCTCACCGCCCATAGCGCCGCCGCCTTTTTCGATGCGGTAATGCCCGAACAGCTGGTCGCATACCATATTCCCGGCGCGGCAGTGGCGGTGGTCAAGGATGGCCGGCTGCTGTTCACCAGCGGCTACGGCGTCGATGATTTGGAGAGCGGCCGGCCGGTTTCGCCCCAGCGGACGATTTTTGACCTTGCTTCCATCGCCAAGCTGTTCACCTGGACCGTGGTGATGCAGCTGGTGGAGTCGGGGCAGCTGGACCTCGATATCGATGTCAACGCCTACCTGACCGCCTTCCAAATCCCCGACAGCTACGAACAGCCCATTACCCTGGCCCATTTGATGGCCCATACCGCCGGCTTTGAATATGACGCCGCCTTCGCCACCGCCGACGGGGAGGAGGTCGCCCCGGCTGACGCCCTGAAACGGTACCTGGCTGACCACATGCCCGCCCGCATCTATCCGCCGGGCGAGGTGATCGCCTATTCCAACTACGGCACCGCCCTGGCCGGCTACATCGCCGCCCGCGCCGCCGGGCTCTCCTTTGAGAGCCTGGTAGGCAGGCGCATTTTCCATCCGTTGGGGATGAATGACTCCACCTTTGAGCAGCCGCTGCCCGCCTATCTGGCCCCCGACCTGGCTAAAGGGTACCGCTACAATGAGGGTGAATACCAGTACCGCCCCTACGACTACTTTTTCACCGCGCCCGCCAGCGCCCTGCACAGCACCACCGCCGACATGGCCAAATTCATGATCGCCTATCTTCAGGATGGGCGGCTGGGGGAGAAAAGGATCTTATCGGAAAGCAGCGCCCGCCGGATGCACAGCCCGCTCTACGCCGTCGTTCCGGGCCACGGCAGCGCCCACGGCTTCTGGCAGGACCGCATCAACGGCCATCCCATCCTCTACCACCCTGGCGACAGCTCCCTGGCCCACAGCCAGCTGACCCTGCTGCCGGAGCAGAACGTGGGCATCTTCGCCGCCTATACCGGCGACGGCGGCAGCGCCGCCAAGAGCCAGCTGCTCTACGATTTCATCGACGCCTTCTTTCCCGCTGAGGAGCTGCCGCCGCCGGCAGCTGTCCCGGCCGACGGCCTGCTCCGGCAGCTCAGCGGCAGCTACCTGCGGGCCCGACACCCGGCCACCAGCTGGCAGAAGATGCAGCTGCTGTTCACGGTCCAGACCCTCCGTCCCGACGGCGGCGACGGGCTCATCGCCAGCAGCCTGATTTCAGCGCCGGAGCGGTACAGCTATCAATCAGGGGATACCTTCTTCCGTCAGGCAGGTAAGGAGCAGCTCATTTTCCAGCGGGACGATGCCGGCAGGCCGGTGTCCGCTTTCTTTACCCGCGAGCCCAGCGCCATCTACTTCCGCATGCCCTGGTTCCAGAGCCCGGGATTCCAGTTGGGGCTGCTGCTCCTCTTCCTGGCCGGGCTGCTCTACACCTTCCTCACCTGGGTTACCGGCGGCTGGCGGGACCGGCTGCGCCGCCGGCCGCGGCCCGTGGCCCGCACCATGGCGGGCTGGGCGGCGCTGTTCAATCTGCTCTTCCTGCTGGCGCTGGTGGTGGGGATTATCGATCTGCTGGGGGATACCCGGCAGCTGGCTTACGCCGGCATGCCGGCGGCGATTCGGGTCGGTCTGGCCTTCCCGCTGCTGGCCCTGCCTTTCACGGCCAGGCTGGTCCTGGCGGCGGTCCATGAACTGCGGGCCCGGGCCTGGAGCCGCCGGATAATCGCCCACTACGTATTGATCAATCTGGCCCTGTGGGGGTTTCCACTCTATCTAAGCTATTGGAACTTCCTGGGATGGCAGTTCTGATTGGGACAGCCGTCTAGGGCAGCTGCGGCGCCGGGGGCAGTTTCGTCAGGGCATCGACCGCGTACACTTCCACCGGCTCTTCCCGTCCTTTGACCGCGATAGGGCCCAGGGGGCTCAGCTGGATCTCCGTCCGGTCCATCAGCGCCTTGGCGGTGCTGCCGTTGACCAGGATGTCATGCTCCGGGTACTCTTTGGTCAGCGTCTCCAGCCGGGCGGCCACGTTCACGCTGTCGCCGATGACGGTATACATCAGCCGCTCCAACGAGCCGATCTGCCCCGCCACCGCTTCGCCGGTGCTGATGCCCACCCCGCTGCGGATCGCCGGTTCGCCCCGCGCTTCCCGCCGCTGGTTGAGGGTGACCAGCTGCTCCTGCATCGCCAGCGCCGCCGCCACCGCCCGCCACTCCTTGTCCGGCTGGTCGATGGGGGCCCCGAAAACCGCCACGATGGCGTCGCCGATGAAGTTGTTGATGTAGCCGCCCCAGGGACGGATGGCGCTGGTCATATCCCCTAGATACTCATTCAGGAAGGCGATCAGCTGTTGGGGGGTCATCTGCTCGGAGATGGTGGAGAAGCTGCGGATGTCGGAAAACAGCACCGCGATCCACAACGTCTCGCCGCCCAGCTCCAGCTCACCTTCCAGCAGTTTCTCACGTACGTCGGGGGAGACCACCCGCCCGAAAATATCCCGTTCCCGCTCCCGCTCCCGCAGCCCGGCGGTCATGGTGTTGAAGGCGTTGGCCAGCACTCCGACCTCGTCCTGAGAACGGACCTGCACGCTGGCGCTCAAATCGCCCCCCTGGACCTGCTCCGCCATCCGGCTCAGGTCGATCAGCGGGTCGGAAATGCCCCCGGAGATCAGAATAGCGGCCAGCAGGCTGACCACGGTGACGATCACGATGACCACCGCGGAGGTGGTCCCCAGGAAGCCGGGCAGCCGTTCGAAAGCCAGCCCCGTTTCGATCAAATTAGACAGCACCTGCAGGGCCACCACTTCCGGCTGGGTCACAGTCACGCCCCAGTCGAACCCTGGGAAACCAGACAGCTGCGCCCGGGCGTCGTAATATTCGCTGCCGCCGGTGGCGTTGTACCCCACGATTTGCCGCCCCTGCTCCCCTTCCACCATCATCGAACCGCCGTCGGCGCTGGTTCCAGCCAAAGCCAGCGCTGCCTGCGCCGGCGGGAAGTCGTCCAGCCGCATGCTGTCCTGCAGGATCATCGACGGGTCGTTGTTGCTCTGGGTATCGACGATCAGCATCCCTTCGGCGGTAAATACCCGGATGTCGGCGGCGTCGGCGATCGCTTTCTGCGACAGCCGCCGCTGCAGGTCATCCAGTTTGACCAGCCCCC
>JAHEEY010000257.1 GCA_024640485.1 Chloroflexota bacterium
TGCCGGCATCCGAGCTGCTGCCCCACATCTGCCGGCTGCGGGGAGCGGAGAAATACCGCCTGATCCTGGCACTGCTGCGGCAGGAAGCGCAGCCGGTGTCCATCGCCCAGATTTATGAGGCCGCCGAAGCCAACATCAGCCATCTGCGCAAGCTGGTCAAGCTGGATTTGATCAAGCTGGGCTCAGAGGAAGTGTGGCGCGACCCGCTGGCCGATCGGGATTTCGCCCCGGCGGATCCGCCGACGCTGACCATGGACCAGGCGCGGGTGTGGGGCCGGGTGAAAGTGGCCATGATCGAGTCGGAGCCGGACGAGGACGACCCGGCCGACATCCCCCGGCAGCTTCCCTTCCTGCTCCACGGGGTCACCGGCAGCGGCAAGACCGAGATCTACATGCGGGCCATCGATTTCGCCATCCAGCGGGGGCAGCAGGCGATTGTGCTGGTGCCGGAAATCGCCCTGACGCCGCAGACGGTGCGCCGCTTTGCCGCCCGCTTTCCGGGCCGGGTGGCGGTGCTCCACAGCCGGCTGACTGACGGCGAGCGGTACGATACCTGGCGGCGGGCCCGTCAGGGGCTGTTCGATATCGTGGTGGGCCCCCGCAGCGCCCTGTTCTCGCCGCTGCCCAACATCGGGGTGATTGTGATCGACGAGGAGCACGACCCCAGCTACAAGCAGACGCCGCCGGTGCCGCCCCCCTACTACCACACCAGAGAAAGCGCCCGGATGCTGGCCCGGATCATTGGGGCCACTTTGATTATGGGCAGCGCCACCCCCGATCTGGTCACCTACCACCAGGCGCGGGCGGGACGGTACCGGCTGCTGGAGCTGCCCCGGCGGGTGATGGGCCACCGCCGCCGGATTGAGAGCCAGGCAAGCCGGCTGCACGTGGTCCCCAGCTACCGGCAGGAAGCGGGCGACCCGGATGACGCCATGACCATCCCGCTGCCCCCCATCCAGGTGGTCGACCTGCGGCAGGAGCTGCGGGCGGGCAACCGCTCGATTTTCAGCCGGGCGCTAGAAGCGGCGATCAGCGAGACGTTGGAGCGGGGCGAGCAGGCGATCATTTTCCTCAACCGGCGGGGGACCGCTTCCTTCGTCCTCTGCCGCGACTGCGGCTACGTGCTGGCCTGCCCGCGGTGCGACATGCCCCTGACCTACCACCGCCCCCATATGGCATTGGTCTGTCACCACTGCGGGCGGCGGGAGCCGCCCCACCAGGAGTGCCCTCAGTGCCATTCCAAGCGGATCAAACATTTCGGGCTGGGCACCGAAGAGGTGGAAGCGCGGCTGCAGCAGCGCTGGCCCGGCGCCCGGGTGACCCGCTGGGACCGGGACACCACTGCCGGCAGGGACGCCCATGAGCAGCTGCTGGCTACCTTCATCAATCAGGAAGCGGATATCCTGGTGGGCACCCAGATGATCGCCAAAGGGTTGGACCTGCCGCTGGTCACCCTGGTAGGGGTGATCTCGGCCGACGTCTCCCTGGGGCTGCCCGATTTCCGCACCGGCGAGCGGGCCTTCCAGGTGCTGGCCCAGGTTGCCGGGCGGGCCGGGCGAGGGCTGCTGGGGGGACGGGTGATCATCCAGACCTACAAGCCGGAGCATTACGCCATTCAAGCCGCTGCCGAGCATGATTTTGTGGGTTTCTATCTTGAGGAGATCCGCTTCCGCACCAAGCAGGGGCTGCCACCCTTCCAGCGAATGGCCAAGCTGCTGCTGATCGATCCGGTGGACCAGCGGGCCCAGCGGGAGGCGGAGGAGCTGGCCAAACGGCTGCGGCTCCATGCCAGAGAGCAGCGGCTGACCGCCACCCAGATCTTCGGGCCCACACCCCCCTTCTTCAACCGCGTCGACGGCCGCTACCGCTGGCAGATCATCGTGCGGGCGCCCGACCCTGCCGCTCTGCTGGCTGATTTCGACATCCCGCCCAAGTGGATGGTCGATATCGATCCGGTCAGCACCCTGTAGCCCCGCCAGTTCACCGCTGAGGAGCTTCCCCGGCGCCTTCCAATCGGATAAACTATAGAGGTTGAAAGGTTGAAAGCGATCCATGAGGGAGTCAGGCCGATGAACCAGCAAGAAGATGCCGCGCTAAATCCAGTAACAGAATCGTATCAGCAAACCGTGAGTGCCCTGGCGGCGCAGCCGGAACAGCTGGAGCTGGCTTATCGGGCAGCCGTGGCAGCAGACGAGAGCGCCCCTTTTAAGCTGGCGATCGACGCCAGCTATGCCGCCGCCCCCGAAAACCTGCTTTACGCGGCCTGGTTCTACCGGCTGAAAGAGGCGGCGGGCCAGGCGGCCAAGATGGTGGTGGCCTGGGCCTGGGTCATCCCACTGGCACTGGCCAACGGCCTGCTGTTCTGGTGGCTTTCCGATGATCAACGGTACATGGTCAGGATCGCCGGCGCCAGACTAGAGACCAGCAGCCAGTTTCTACCGGCGCTGTTCCTGATGGCCGCGCCCATCTCCGCAGCTTTTGTGATGAGCTATCTCACAGCGGTCGGCCGGCGGCGGTGGCACAAGAGCGCCCTTATCGGGCTGCTCCCAATCGCCGCCGGCGCCTATGTGCTCCTGGCCTACCCCCAGGCGGGTACCCGGCCTTTCCAGGAGCAGTACCTCACCTTGATGGCGATGCATTTGCCCCTGCTGGCATGGGCGGGTGTCGGCGCCTTTTTGACCACCGGCCATCGAGACCCAGCTGACCGATTTGCTTTTTTGATCAAGTCGTTTGAGCTGTTCATCATGGGCGGGCTGTTTGTGGCCGCCGGGGGGCTTTTCACCGGCATCACCGTGGGGCTCTTCGCGGCTCTCGATGTGACCTTTCCCGACTTGATCGTGCGCCTGTTCGTCGCCGGCGGCGGCGGGCTGATCCCGGTTGTGGCCGCGGCGGTCATCTACGACCCGACCAAACCTCCTGCCGGGCAGAACTTCGATGCCGGATTGGGCCGGTTGGTGGCCTTGGTGCTGCGGATCCTGCTGCCGCTGACCCTGGTGGTCCTGGTGGTCTATCTGGCCTTCATTCCCTTCAACTTCCGGGCGCCGTTCGACAATCGAGAGGTGCTGATCATCTACAACGCGATGCTCTTCGCCGTGGCAGCGCTGCTGGTGGGGGCAACCCCAATGAGTCAGACCGAACTGGCTCCCCGGCTGGCCGGCTGGCTGCGCCGGGGCATTATCGCCGTGGCCGCCCTGGCCGTGATCGTCAGCCTCTACGCCCTGTCCGCCATCGTGTACCGCACCGCCTTCGACCGGCTGACGCCCAACCGGCTGACCATTATCGGCTGGAACGTGATCAATATCGGTTTGCTGCTGCTGGTGCTTTTCTACCAGGCGCGTGCCAAGGCCGGAGGGTGGCTGCGGAGCCTGTATCGGGCTTACAGCGCCGGCACCGTGGCGTACGCTGTCTGGGCCGCGGTGATGGTCCTGGCGCTCCCCTGGCTGTTCAGCATCAACCAGGGCCAGATAGAGTCGCTGCCCCCGGAAGTGCAGGATTTTGTCTATGAACACGCCAGCCCGATTCTGCTCAAATGCGCCGAAAGCCCCCACATCTACCTGCTGGACCAGGGTGAGAAGCGCTGGATCGACAGCATCGACACCTTCGAAGGGCGCGGGTATGTCTGGCGGGACGTGCTGTTGATCTCCTGCGACGATTTGCGGAGCATCGCCGATGGCACGCCGATCCCGGCCGACGCCGGCCCGCCGCCGCAGCCGTAGATCGGGGCGGTCGTCGCGGCGAAAAGCCTGGTTGTACACCTACGCCTTCAGGAGAAAGTGGGGAAGCGGCCGGCTGCGGCCCGGTAGTAGGTTCGTGCTCACCTCCAACTAATTTACCACCGGTTTTCGGGGGTCAGTTTTGCATTCGTACTGGCCTGAGATATAATTCTTAGTTGGCTGAGAAGTTCGACGCTTTCGGCGCGACGGCTTCTTCGCACATTACACCTTTTTTGGAGGATGTCACATGCCGTTACAATCAACGGAAAAGACCGAATTGATCAAATCGTTCGAAGCCCACGAAGGGGACACCGGTTCACCGGAGGTCCAGATCGCCATCTTCGACACCCGTATTAAGCAGCTCCAGGAGCACCTGGCGATGCACAAGCACGATCAGAGCTCACGCCGTGGCCTGCTCAAGCTGGTCGGCAAGCGCCGCCGCTTGTTGGCTTATCTGCGTAAACGCCATCCAGAACGCTACCAAGTTATCTTGCAGCGGCTGGGTCTGCGTCGCTAAGACAGTGTGAAATGATGGCGGGGCAGCGCCAAAAGCGCCCCCCGCCATTTTCAAAACAGCAGGGGTGAAACGGTAGGTTTAGGAATTGGGCATTGTCCCATATAGAACGGCAGGCTGCTTTAATCAGCGCCAGGTCTATGAGCCAATCCCCAGTCCCTAACCCCCCCTCTGTAATTTAGAATCGTACAACAGATGATGCTCCGGCAAATCTCAGATGACAGGTCGGTTTTCGCATAAGGCGAAGGGCCGGGTGTTTTTCAGCACCTGCCGTTCAGCCGCCGCTGCCGCCCTGCTCTCCGATCTGCTGGTGAGGAAAGAGAGCATCCTGTGGTACCAAGTTTATCCGGAGGATAGATTAAATGTTACCTGATAAGAGTTTTAAAGCGATTGTAGGCGATACCGAGATGATCGTCTCCACCGGCAAGCTGGCCCAACAGGCTGGCGGCGCGGTGACCCTGAGAATGGGCGACAGCATGGTTTTTGCGGCTACCACCATGTCCAAGAGTGCCCGAGATATCGATTTCTTCCCGCTGAGCGTAGATTTCGAAGAAAAAATGTACGCCGCCGGCCGTATTCCGGGAAGCTTCTTCCGCCGTGAAGCCCGGCCGACCACTGACGCCATCCTGGCGGCCCGTCTGATCGACCGGCCGCTGCGCCCGCTGTTCCCCAAAGGGGCCCGCAACGAGGTGCAGGTGATCGTCACCACCCTGTCTTCGGACAGCGTTTACCACCTGGATATCATGGGTGTCAATGCCGCCAGCGCGGCGCTGACCATCTCTGACATCCCCTGGAACGGCCCCATCGGCGCCGTCCGCGTGGGCTACATCGACGGCCAGCTGGTCGCCGCCCCCACCATCCCCCAGATGGAAAACAGCAGCCTTGACCTGCGTATGGCCGGCAGCAAAGACGCCATCATCATGGTCGAAGCGGGCGCCAACGAAGTCAGCGAAGCGCTGCTCGCCGAGGCATTGGCCTTTGGACACGAAGCGATGCAGCCGATCATCGCCATGCAGCTTGAGATGCGCGAGGCTGTCGGCAAGCCGAAACGGGACGTAATCACCCCGAAAACGGACGAAGAGCTGACCGCCGCGGTCAAGGACAAACTGGGCAGCCGGGTCAAGGACCTGGTCGGCCAGACCACCGATCGCGACGAGCGCAACGCCATGGTTGACGAACTGCGCGAAGAGATCGTTGACGGCTTCCTGGCTGATGACGAAGACATTGATCCCCGCGAAATTCGCGGTGTCATTTCCGACGAACTGAAGACGGCCATCCGCAACCGCATCCTGTATGATGGGGTCCGCCCCGACGGCCGGGATTACACCACGGTGCGCCCGCTTTCTTCCCAGGTAGCTATCAGCCCCCGGGCCCACGGCTCCGGCCTGTTCCAGCGCGGCGAGACCCAGGTCTTGTCCCTGGTCGCTTTGGGAACCCCCCGCGAAGCGCAGAAATTGGACGGCCTCTATCCCAAGGACAGCGCCCGCTTCATGCACCATTACAATTTCCCGCCCTACTCCACCGGCGAGACCTGGTTCCTGCGCGGCCCGAAACGGCGCGAAATCGGTCACGGCGCTTTGGGCGAGACCGCTCTGCGGCCGATGATCCCCAGTGAAGAGGATTTCCCCTACACTATCCGGGTCGTCTCCGAAGTGATGTCCTCCAACGGCTCCACCAGCCAGGCGTCCATTTGTGCCGCCAGCTTGGCGCTGATGGACTGCGGTGTGCCGATCAAGAAAGCGGTCGCCGGTACCGCCATGGGGCTGATCACCGACGGCAGCAAACACGCTATCCTGACCGACATTCAGGGGATGGAAGATCATCTGGGTGACATGGACTTCAAAGTCGCCGGCACCAAAGATGGGGTCACCGCCCTGCAGATGGACATCAAGATCGCCGGCCTCTCCCAGCAGCTGATGATTGACGCTCTGGAGCAAGCCCGCGTGGCCCGCCTGGAAATTCTGGAATCGATGCTGGCTACCCTGCCGGCACCGCGCGAAGAGCTGAGCGACTTCGCCCCCCGCATGCTGACCATCAAGATCGACCCCGAGAAGATCGGCGCGGTCATCGGCAAGGGCGGCGCTACCATCCGCAACATCCAGGAAACCTACGAAGTGAGCATCGACGTCCAGGAGGACGGCACCATCTTCGTGGCTGGTGTTGACGGTGCCCTGGCCAAGGGCGCCCTGGAATATATCCGTACCATGACCATCGACCCGGAACCGGGTTTGATCTACACCGGTAAGGTTGTCCGGATCACCGACTTCGGCGCTTTCGTCGAATTCATGCCCGGCACCGACGGCCTGGTCCACATCTCGCAGATGTCGTCCGAACATCTGCAGCGGGTGGAAGACGCGGTAACGGTGGGTGACGAAGTGATGGTGATGGTCACTGCCATCAGCCCAGACGGCAAGGTTCGCCTTTCCCGTAAAGCGGTGCTGGAAGGCTGGACCCTGGACGAAGCCCGCGCTGATGACGGTGGCGGCTCCAGAGGCGGCGGCCGGCGAGGCGGTGGCGACCGTGGTGGTGACCGTGGTGGTGACCGACGCGGTGGCGACCGGCGCGGCGGGCGTCGTTAATCGACCCCTCCCCATCGGGTAAACCGATAAATG
>JAHEEY010000006.1 GCA_024640485.1 Chloroflexota bacterium
AACCAGAGCAGCATCAACCCATCATTATGCGCATCGGCGACAAAAGTCAGCAAGAGGGCTGGGTTCCAGGCCCATAACAATGTTCGGGCGATGCGCTCTGGATCGGCAAGGTCTTCCAACAGACGCCATATCATGAGAGCCACGGCCAGATGCGTGAATAGGCCAAAACCTTTGAACATGATCAGGTTCAGATACAGCCCATCTCGACTTAGTTTTGTAATGGTTCCAGCTGCTATCTCCCAAATAGGACCGTAAGGGGATGTCTCGCCGGCCCATTCACCGGCGAGCGACAGAAATGGATCTTCGGGAAAATCGTTTGGCGGCGTCGCAAACGGGTTCGCGTCATACACGCTGGTGACCCGTCCCCGAATCATGTAGCGGAACAGATCGTTGGCATTTATCGGGTAAGTAGAAAGCAAAGGCAGGCTGAATAGAACAGTGACGAACAATACTGTCACAATAGTGGGCGGTCTATCCATCCGGTGAACCAGCCTATAAGCGATTCCACAGAGAAGAAAGGCAATCGTCATCCAAAGGGCATATCGCAGCCCGCCGCCCAAGGATGGCGCAAACTTGCGGATGTCTGCTAAAGGAATGCGTTGGTCGGCTGAAACAAGGGGAAAAGCATACCGAACCAGCAGATAGCCAACCATGCTGACAAGCGTGGTTCCCCATAATGCCGTGCGGCTATCAATTTGAAGGGGGAGTTTTCTTTCAGGTACCTGGGACAAGGGAATCGACCGTTTTCGTTGATGTGAAGTTTCTAGGGGTGTTAGGCTGCCTTTGCTTTTGCGCGTCGCTTTCGACCATGCTTTTCCAGGGGCACAACCAGGATGACTGTGGTGCCCTTTCCAGGGGTTGATTCGATGCGCAACGAGCCGTCAATGCGTTCGGCCCGTTCCTGCATATTAACCATACCCAGACTGCCCCGAGAACTGTAATCTCGGTTAACCTCTCTGGTATCGTAACCGATACCATCGTCTTTTACGTGCGCCACAAACAACCCCTCTTCCTTCCAGAAACGAACTTCGATCAGTGCCGCCTCAGAGTGTTTGCGCGCATTTCCCAGGGCTTCCTCTACGATGGAAAAAACGACACTTTGGGCGTTCTCATTGAGCAGGCTGGCGTTTTCCCCACCGACAAGCTGCATCCTCAAACCATCGGTCTCTTCAATTCGCTTCATAACAGTTTCGATAGCGGCGGACAAACCTTGTGTTTCCAAGACCAATGGCCGCAAAGTAAACAGCATGCCGCGGATCTCTTTGGAAGTCTGCTTTGCCAAAGACTCGACTTTTTGAAGTTCGGCCATCGCTCTCTCTGGATCCTGGCCGACAAGGGAACGGATAAAATTGATGCGCATGGCGATTGCCGCAATGCTCTGAGTTGGTCCATCGTGCAGATTGCGGGCCAGCACTTTGCGGGCCTCTTCATCAGCATCGATGAGCCGCTGCTTCTCAGTCTCCAGCCGCTGGAAAAGCTGGGCATTCTGCAGAGCAATAACAGCCTGGTCAGCAACCGCATCAAACAGATCTTTATGGTCAGGCGTGAGTTTGAAGGCTGTGTTGGAGGTGATGATCATGGCGCCAAAAATCTGGTATCCGGCACGAAGCGGGATGGAAACAGCCGTAGCCGCATTTTGGAAAGCCGCAAACACTCTTAATTCAGGATCCTTGCCGGGACTATCGGTAGCGGTGATATCCGCCTGCCTGAAAGATGTCCCAATAATACCTTTTTGACCGGGGATCGATTTATCGGCATCGGTACCCAGGAAGCGCCGGTTGGCAAACGGTATCAACTTCTGTCCGCTGAACAAGAAGACTGCGCCAGCCAACCCCTGACGGGGCACCCCCATCTCTTCTAAAACGATGCTGCAGACATTCAAAGCTTCTTCTACCACCCGCTCAAAACTAAGCGTTGCCCGCAGAACTGAGGCCATTTCTCTTAACATCTGGGCCCGACTATTGGCTACGCGAAGCTGTCGGAGTTCCTGCTGAAACGCCTGGTTTACTATCCGGCGAATTCGACTGCTGAAACCGCCGATGAGAAGGAACGCCAAGAATGCAAATCCAATCAGAATCGCAGCGGCAACACCCAGTTCTGACAGCCAATCAGATGTGGGGCGCCCCATCATCGCCCCAAGGCCGAAGTAAAAAGCACCAACCAAAGCAGCAAGAGCGACGACAAAAGCAACTATCGTCAGCCAACTCAGCCTGCTGAATTCTTTCTTTATGGCGGTGGAAATATCTTTGGTCATCTCATCGAAAGCCCGTCCGAATAAAAACTGTGGCAAGAGCGCGAAACCAAAATAGTTGCCGCAGCGTCTCTCTTGATTAATTATACTTGAACGGCGGGAAACATCGACAGCACTTAGGTACCAGCGAAGGATCAGGGGATTGTCTGCATTTCCGCCAGAGCGCGCGCAATCATTCCCGCCACCTTACCATTGTTTCGCAGTAAAGAGACGTTGGCTCGCAGACTGCTCCCTTCTGTCAACTGTACTACACGTCGCAGCAGCCACGGGGTTGCCGCGGCTCCATGAATCCCTTGAGCCTCAGCCTCCTCTGTCGCCTGAACAATCGCGGATTCAGCTTCGTCAGGATCGAATGCGTCAGCTTCCGGCACCGGCACGGTGATCAGAAGTCCATTGGCCATCTCCAAAGCTTGATGGGAGCGGATGATACGGGCTGCTTCAGCTGGGCTCTCAATTCGAACGTCGACAGCAAGACCGCTTCCTCGCGAGAAGAAGGCCGGCAGCTCATCAGTTTGGTAGCCTAGAATGGGAACCCCATTGGTTTCCAAGACCTCTCTGGTTGCCGGCAGATCCAGAATCGATTTAGCCCCACTGCACACCACAGCCACAGGAGTGCGTCCAAGTTCGGTCAGGTCCGCGCTGATGTCAAAAGGGTGTCCTCGATGGACGCCGCCAATACCCCCCGTGGCAAACAGCTTGATACCGGAAGCATGCGCCAAGATCATCGTCCCGGCCACGGTTGTGGCCCCATCTTCTTTTCGCGCTATGGCAACAGGGAGATCCCGGCGGCTGCATTTACGCACAAATGGAGCGGTTTCGCCCTTCTTTACAGCGACGCGGGTCCCTAAATACTCCAGCTGTTCCGGGGTCAAGCCAACCAAAACCTCACCCTGAATGACCGCGATCGTCGCCGGCACCGCCCCACCTTCCCGTACTGCCGCCTCCATTTGAGAAGCCGTGATGACATTGTCTGGATAAGGCAATCCATGCGTGATCACGGTGCTCTCCAGCGCCACGACAGGCTGCCCAGCGAAAAGCGCTTCGGCTACCTCAGGATGGTAATTAAATAGTTCATGCATCAATCAAGAGCCCCTAATCATTTGGAATCAATTTACTGCAGATTACACAATTAGATTTGATTATAACATCACTCACTAACGAACCGACTGTCTATCAATGGATTGACAGCGTAAGGGTGAGATCGGCGTTGAAACAGCCCCCTGCTTTATGATCTGTATATTAACCTTCTGCCCGCCAGGTCTGTTCTCGATAGACATTCAAGATGATCTTCGCTATAGTTGATTATGCTGGTTTTGCATTGCCAGCACCGCTACGGTTCCCGTTTACTGCTATCATGGACCTGTAGACGATCATGAAAGATATCGGAGGTTTCCTATGCTTAAGAAAAACTATTCCAAGACCGGCCGCTTCTGCCGGATTACCTTTAAAGTGCCCGCAGACATGAATGCCGAGCAAGCCGCACTGTGCGGCGAATTCAACAACTGGGATAGGACGACAAATCCTATGAAAAGGCTGAAGGATGGCGGGTTTAGCACGACTATATCTGTACCCTCTGGCCAATCCTATCGTTTCCGCTACCTGCTCGACGACCAGCGTTGGGAAAACGACTGGGAAGCAGATGCTTATGTGCCCAACGAACACGGCAGTGATGATTCGCTCGTCAACGTCTAGTTCTTATCTTGTTAAGTGCCAGATAATCACCCACTGATTATCTGGCGCTTCTATTTCTTGTTCTTTATGCGGCGCACTTCGATTCAAGCGGATCGATCACCCCCCAACCAATGCCAATGAACCAAAATGAATTGGCTCAATTACTTTCCACACAATATGACGAAAAGGGGCTGAAAGAGCTTGCCTCACTGCTTGGTATCATCTACGAAAGCCTGCCTCAGACAGATGAGGCCAGTAGAATCAATTCGCTGGCAGCGCTTATCTTGCGCCACAACCGCTTGCCCGAGATGCAGCTGCATCTTGGGCATGAAAACTACCTCCTTGAAACTGCGCCTGAATCGCTGGTACCCTACCTGGAGCGGATCGCAGCTGAGGCAGCGCATCTCGACTTTGACCCCATCTCAACCAGCCAGCATAGCGCCTCCCGCATCACCCTGGACCATATCTTCATCCCACCGTTGGCAGTTCGCGTTCTGAATGCCGATCAGCCGCCCCCGGCTCAAGCCCAAGCAGGCGTAAGAACCAGCGAACACCACGAATCAGCCTTAGCCGCTATCCAGGCGGCGCGCCAGACCATCCTGTTGGGTCCCCCTGGATACGGCAAGAGCACGCTGCTGCGGTATATCTGCTATTGTCTGGCAAAGGCGGCTTTGGAACCCGGTCGGAAGTGGCTGGACAAATTGGCGTGGCGGCAGCAATCCCCGGCGGAACCTGGCACCCAAAAGCGCCAGTTGGGCGGGTCATTGGCGGCAGTGCCTCCAATCCCGATACTTATCAATCTATGGCATTTTGCCAGTATAGAATCTGATCCCGCCTCACCGGCTGCTTTGTGGCGATATATAGTCAGCTGGTTGAATCAACAAGGGCTGGAAAATGCCGGGCCTATTCTCGAGAGCATGGCTCATGAGGGGAGGCTGTTCTTCCTGCTGGATGGGGTTGATGAGCTGCCGTTAGCCATGCGGCCAAACATCTGGCAGGCCGTTGCGAACCTGACTGGCGGGCCGTTCCGCGGTAATCACTGGATAGCTACCTGCCGCCCTCTCTCCTTTGTGCCCTGGGAAGCGCCCAATCATGTGCCCGTGTTTATGCTGCTGCCCACAACTGCGGATCAGATCGGCCCATTCGTTGAAAAATGGTATGGAGCCCTTGTTGAAACCAACCAGATCTCAGCAGAGCGGGCAAACCAGCTGGCCCAGGATCTGCAGCTTGCCATGCAGAGCCAGCTTCCGCATTCGTTAGCCGCAAACCCGATGCTGCTGACTGCCTTAGCGCTTGTTCATTCGGAGCATGGATCGCTGGACAGCAAGCCGTCACGGCTATATCAGCAATTGATCGGCAAACTGACACAATGGATACCTGGCCAGCAGGCCGAACCCGGAACGACACCACCAGATGGCTGTCTATCAACAGGCATGTCCGAAGGGTCAGCCCAGCTGCTCTATGAGGCAGCCTATGCAAGCTACAGCGAAAGCGGTGGCGAAGAGATCGGTATTGAGATTTCAGACTGGGATTTCATGCAGCTGGCCCGGAAGCATCTTGGCGACATGCATGAAGCCGACCGCCTAATCGAGATCACTGAGCGGCAGGCTCATGTTTTGATCAGCAAAGGAGGCCAGTGGGAGCGAAGCTTCACGTTTGCCCACCCGGCACTGCATCGCTATCTGGCGGCTTGCTACCTGGCGTCCCAACCCGATTACCCGTATCAGGCGGCCCAATTGACCTTGGCGGGGCAGGCATGGGCAGAGATACTGAGCCTAGCTACCAGCATCCTGGTCTTCAACAAGCAAGCAGAAGAAATGGCGTACCAAGGGGCGGCGATGGTATTGCCGTCAAACACACCTCTTGCGGACGATGAGTCCGGCTGGCTGCGCACATATCTTGGCGCCAGGATGATGGCGGCAATTGGCCCTGACGAGGCCCAGCGCGGGCCTTTGGGAAGCGATGTCTTGCATCAGGTTAGGGAAGAGTTGGCCAAACTGGTAGAAGGCGGACGGCTTTCCCCGATTCAGAGAGCGGCAGCAGCTGATGTCCTGGGGGAACTGGGAGATCCCCGCCCCGGAGTGTGCACCTTTGAGCCGGAGATGCGGTTTATAGCTGGGGGCGCCTTCCTGATGGGCACAGGAGTAGAGAAGCGACCGTTAGAACTGGAGCCGTTCGCGATTTCCCGGTATCCAACTACCAATGCCCAGTTTGACTATTTTGTGGCGGATGGGGGCTACAGTAAGGCGTGGCGCGGCTGCTGGACTGAAGAGGGATGGCATTACCGTATCCAAGGCAATTGGAGCACTCCTCGATACTGGGAAAATGGCCGGTTCGCATATGCTAACAGGCCTGTAGTAGGCATTAGCTGGTATGAGGCAGTGGCCTTTGCGAATTGGCTGAGCCAGAAGAGCGGCAGGGTTTTCCGGCTGCCCTCTGAAGCAGAGTGGGAGCGGGCCGCCAGACATACCGATGGTCGCCAATGGCCTTGGGGAAGCCAATGGCGTGACGGTATTGTTAATTCAAAAGAGGCCGGTATCGGGCACCCTACCAGTGTCGGCTGTTTTCCAGCCGGCAGAGCGGCGTGCGGCGCGGATGATATGAGCGGCAATGTTTGGGAATGGTGCCGCAGCCGCTGGCAAAATGAATCGGGTACGCTCTACTCCTCCCAATACCGGCCTGATGATGGCCGCGAAGAACTGAGCGGTGACAGCAACATCTGGAGAGTCCGGCGGGGAGGCGCGTTTCATGACGATGATCGGCAAGTCGCCAGCAGCTTCCGAAACCTCTCGAACCCTATCAGCTGGGGCAGCTATGTCGGGTTCCGCCTTGCCGAAACGGTGTAGGGCAAGGGATTACAGCATCCCTTTCCGCAACAGGCGTTCGACAGCCTTCCCCCTTCACATCCTGGACTGCAGACCACCTAGATGGCCGCCAGGCTGATTGTCAGCGACCGGTTTTTGCTCTATCATCTCATCAATAATGCACCAGTCAATCACGTTCAGCCGTTTCAAATTGAACACCTTTCTTGCCTGCCAGCGCCGCTTTCAGCTGCGTTACTTGAAGAAAACACCCTGGCCCATTGTCTCCGCGGATCCCCAGTGGGAGGAACTAATGGCCCAAGGGCGGTTATTCCATCAGCTGATGGAACGCCATTTCTTAGGGCTGCCCGATGAAACCGAAAGCTCGCCTGATGCGGTTGTCCATCATTGGTTTAGGTTATTTAGGCAAAGCGGTTTGCGCTTGCCGGCAGGCCGCCTTCTGCCGGAAACCAACCTCACCGTTCCGATTGCCGGCCACTACCTGACCGGGCGATTCGATTTGCTGGTATTGGGGACCGAGAAAGGTCAGCCATTTATCCACGTGTTCGACTGGAAGACCGGCAGGGCACAAGCGGCGTCCGAACTCAGGCAAGATTGGCAAACACGCCTGTATTTTGCCTTATTGGCGGAAGGGAGCGCGGCGCTGCTTGAAAAAGGGAGCAGTATTCGTCCTGAACAAATCCGGATGACCTACTGGTATGTCTCTGATCCCGGACGCCCCCGCACCCTCCAATACGACCTTTCCTGGCACACTGAAAACTGGTCGGAAATCGGGGCGATCATTGCCCAGATTCAGACAGGTCTCGACGCAGGAGATGACCCTGTTTGGCCGCTGACGCCGGACTGGTCACAGTGCCGCTACTGCCCCTACCAATCCTACTGCGACCGGCGCGATAGTGACACCACAGCCGATGACACCGACGATTTTGAGGAAGATGTCCCTCAACCGGCCGCGGCGATGGAACCGACACGGCCTTGACCTATCCAATCAGCAGATGACGCCCGCTGAAATCTATGAACCATGACCTTCTTCAATTCCTGTTGGGGCCGGTGGGGACACAGCTGCTAGATGAACTGGCGCCAACCCCTATCACCTCTCACAACCAGCTCCAGATCGCCAGCCAGCTGCGCCAACGCTTCCAGCCGGAACAGGCTCAAGCAGCGATGGAAACAGTTCTGCTGCGCCAGCTGGCTGCCGGGAAATTCACGAATGCCAGCCAGATGTTCTTCACGCGCACGGCGCTGGAGCAATCTTCTTCTGAACTCATCTCAACCTACCGAGCCAGGCGATTCGCCGCTGCCGGCTTCAGCCGGATTGCCGATCTGGGATGCGGTATAGGGGGGGATGCGATAGGCCTGGCTGCCCACAGCGAGGTTATCGGCGTAGATCTTGATTTCCTTCGATTGGGTATGGCGCGCGAGAATTTGGCTGCTTATGGTCGTGAGCACCGTTTCCTGCCGGTGCAGGCTGATTTACTGACGATGCGTCCGCTGCCGGTTCAAGCAGCCTTCTTTGATCCGGCGAGGCGGGATCAGCACGGACGCCGCTTCTTCTCCATGCGCCAATACCGGCCCCCAATGGCAATTATCCAGAGATGGCGTGAAACAATCCCCAACACCGCTGTCAAAATCAGCCCTGGGGTAAATTATGATGAGCTTCCCGACGGCGCGGAGCTGGAATTTATCTCTGTGAACGGTGATGTCAAAGAAGGGGTCTTGTGGTTTGGCCAGCTGCATTCAGGGGTATCGAGGCGAGCCACGCTGCTTCCGGACGGTGACTGCCTGACAACGGATCAAATGGCCCCGGAGCCGGTCCCTATCTGCTCGCCCAAAAACTATCTCTATGAGCCGGATAAAGCGGTTATTCGAGCCCATCTTGTAGAAGCATTAGCGCAGCAGCTGGGAGCCGACAAAATCGATGAGGAGATCGCCTACTTGACCTCGGAATCTGCCCAAGCGTCGCCGTTCGCCCGGTGTTTCGCAGTTGAAGCGGTCTTTCCATTCCAGCTCAAGCAGCTGCGGCATTATCTGCGCCAACACAACATCGGCCGGGTTACCATCAAGAAGCGAGGCTCGCCGCTGGAGCCAGATACCCTCCGCCGTCAGCTGCGTTTGCGCGGCAGCCAGCACCGTATCATCTTTTTGACTCAAGTATTGGGTGAACCGACCGTTTTGATCGGTCATGAGATCAAGCAGTAGCTTTCTAACGGCACCAAACAGCTGGAGGGATAATGGCTAGCTGGCGTCTGCCGCTTTCAGCTTTGATCGAGATAACTGCGCATGACTTCGCGCAGTTTACGGATATCCAACGGTTTCGGCAGATAGTCGTCACAACCCGCTTCCAGGCAGCGCTCGCGATCACCTACCAGAACCTGCGCAGTCGTGGCAATCAGTGGAATTGACGCCAATCTGTGATCCGCCTTAAAACGGCGAGCCAGCTCCAACCCATCGATTCCCGGCAGGTTGATATCCAACAAGATAATATCGGGAATCGTGGTCGCTAAAATGTCAATCGCAGTCGGGCCGTCTACTGCTTCGATCAAGTCATGCCCTTCAGCTTCCACGATCCGGGAAACCAGCAGCATATTGACCGTATTATCTTCGACACACAAAATTTTCCTGCGCTCATTTGCCATAAGTACACTATCTACCCCAACAGCGAATTTCAATGAGGGACTGCCGGCAGACGGCCCAGCTGGCCTCTTCTAGACGAGTCCCATTGTAACAGTTAATCAATATTTTGGAAAAAGGGCTCTGGTTATCCCAGGCTGCCGGTATCACCTAACGGGGATGTCCCCTTACGGGAAGGACGTGCCCGAGGAATGGTGAACCAGAAGGTGCTTCCTTGACCAAAGACGCTATCTACCCAGATCTTGCCGCCATGCAGTTCCACCAGATTTTTGGTAATCGGCATGCCTAGGCCTGTGCCGCCAACTTTCCGGTTAAGGCTGCCATCCACCTGCCGGAACTGCTCAAAAACAACGGAGATGCTTTCAGGTTTAATACCTATGCCGGTATCACGGATGGAAAACAGCAGCTTGTCTTCACTATTGCGCATACCCAGGGTCACCGATCCTTCTTGGGTGAACTTGATCGCATTGCCCATGATATTCAGCAATATCTGGCGCAGCCGTGTACGGTCGGCCTCAATAAGCGTGACATCGTCAGCGACGTTGAGACGGAGGCTCAGCGATTTCTCCTTTGCCAACGGCCCGGCAGTGGCCAGGACATCATTGCCAAGCTGACGCACGTCCAGATCTTCGTAGCGCAGCTCCATGCGACCAGCCTCGATTTTGGACATATCCAGGATATCTCCGATCAAATCTCTCAGATGGGCGCCGCTGCCTCGAATCAGCTTCACATCCTCTTCCATCCGCTCGTTTAGCTCGCCGTCAATCCCTTCCAGGATGATATCCGCAAAGCCAATGATGGAGTTGAGCGGTGTGCGCAGCTCATGGCTCATGCTGGCCAGGAACTCTGACTTCAGCTGGTCGACCTCGCGCAGCTTGGCCGATGCTTCTACCTGCTCCGCGTAAAGGAATGCATTTTGCACAGCTACCGCGATCTGCGCCGCCAGCGTCTTCTGAATCTGCATCTGTTCCACGGTGAAGTAATCGGTCTCATCAGCCTGGAGATCGAACACGCCAAGCAAGGAGTCACCGACCATAATCGGCAGCGCCATTTCAGCCTTGGTCTTGGGCAGAAGCGGGTGAGGCAAGAAGTCTGCCACCGAATAAACATCGTTCTCAAAGAAGCCTTGGCGCTCGCGAGCGGCCCTGGCAACCAAAGATTTGGCATCTATGGCGATTTCCCGACCTTCGAGCACCATCAACCGTCCAACGCTGCCGGCACCGGCCCGCAGCACCAACTTCTGGGCAACTTCATCCAACAGGTAAACGTGAACGTGATAGAGCCCGAAACTGTCTTTTGCCAAATCGACAACGGTCTGCAGCAGCGTGTCGGTGTCCAGAGCTGTTGAGGCGGCGGTACTCACCTGAGCAACCGTCTCCATCTCTGAAGTTAACCGCTCCTGTTCCGCCAGGGATTTCTGGGTCTGCTCGAACAGTCGGGCGCTTTCCATCGCTTCAGCCACTTGTTCAGAAATGGCGTTCAAGAAGGCCCGATCTTCTTCTGACAGCGGCGAGTCAAGATCATTGGCCACGCCCAGCCGGCCAAAGGTCGCCCCTCTGGCGGTTAATGGTGTCACCACCACATCGTCAACCTTGATCTTGGCTTCGGCTATCGCGCCGTCGGCGCCTGGTGATTCCATCGAAACAGTCTTGGGGGCACCGTTGCTCAAGGCGCCAGGGTTATACTGCTGCACGCCCGCATGGTCGAACTGATAGCCCAATACTTTTTGGGAGCTGGCCTCATATGTTTCCCACCCTTCACGGCTCATGTAACGATGGAGGGTATTTAGTTCACGCAGCCGGGCTTCCATATCCTGACGCAGCCGGGTGCTGTCGATAGCGACCGAGATTTGGCCGCACAATCCCTCCAGCAGCAGTTGATCCTCTTCAGTCAGCCCGTTGGCTATGTCACTGCGAACATCCAGCACTCCCCAAATTTCGTCGCCCAACTTGATGGGCACCGCCAATTGCCCTTTGGTATCAGGCAAGAGCGGTTCCGCTTTCCAGCCAGGCACCTCTTCATAATTAGCCCGAAGCAGCGATTTTCCAGTGACGGCGACCGCGCCCACCGAACCACTACCAAAAGGAACTGAATGCCGGGCATCCTTCATCTGCTCGCCGATCTCGCCATAGCCGAACACCAGGACTGCGGCATCCAGGGCGGCATCGCACCGATACAGCTGTGTATGGTAATAGTCGAACTGTTCTTTGACCTGTGCCACAACACGTTGGTAGAGATCATTTAGGTCGGTTGCCGTGGAGATCTCTTGCGCCACCTGTGTTGAAAGCTGTACTTGCCGCCCACGATGTTCCAGCACACCCTGCAGCTTTTCTTCCAGCCGCCTGCGCTTGATTAGCGCCGCCAACGTATTGGCTACCGATTCCAGGAAAGAAACCTCATGGACGCTGCTCTGATGGTCTTTCTGCAGATACAGGTTGATTATGCCTGAGACTTGGCCATCCAACACGATTGGGATGTTGTAATGGCCGTGGTCTGCCATACCGTCATAACTGATTACATGACGGTCATCCAGACAAGGGGCATGGATTGTCTCCCCTTTCAAGGCTGCTTCACCGCACAAGCATTCGCCAAACGGGACCCGGGCACACTTGGTTAGCAGCGGCTCGGCCAGACCACGCTGCACCTTCAGCACCAGAACCTCCGGCTCGTCTTCTACCAAAAAAATCGACCCTTTGGGCAGGGTTGACAGCCAGGGTGTAGAGAGCAGCAAATCAAAGGCGCGGTCCAACTGCTGCTGAAGTGATAATTCCTGGAGGGAAAGCTGCAGCAATGCGTTCAGGACTCCCTGACTCTGCTGACTCTGCCGGATCTCTTCTTCTGCCGCGGTCAGTTCGATGATGCGCTGCTCAAGTTCCTGGTTTGCTTCGGCCAATTCAGCTGTTCGTTCGTCGACTCGATGCGCCAGCTGGTCTTTAGCTTCCGTCAGCAGCTGTTCAGCCTCTTTTTGGAAGGTGATGTCACGCAAGATCCCGCGGAATCCGATCCGCCGCCCTTTAGCGTTTCGAGCGAGCGAAACCGAGGTCTGAAGCATTCTTCTTTCCCCGTCTTTGCGTATCGCTTCAAATTCGAACTCGCCAACAGGTTCCCCGGTTCTGAAGACCCTGCGGTACACTTCATAAACCTTGGCGGCGGTCTCTTCGTCCACGTAATCTCTGAAGTTCATGCTCAGCAGTTCCTCTTCAGGGTAGTTGAACATCTTACAGATAGCGTTGTTGACGAAGGTATGGTTGCCAACCATATCCACTTCATAGTAGCCATCATGAATATTATCCAAGATGGCTCGATATCTCTCTTCAATCACTTGCTGCAGGCCGTTTGATTCTACGCTCATATTGCGCTCCATTCTACGCTTGAGATAGCTGTCTCTTACTCATCGCCCAGATACAAGAAGGCGCGGCGGCCTAATGCTTGTCCTATGGCAGCGACAGCCGTTCTCATCACCGCATCCACGTCAGCTGAACTACGCACTCGGGCTGTGATTTCACGAAGAACCTGCTCACGCCGCGCCTTCTGCTCTGTCTCCTCAATCAGGCGCACTCTCTGAATCGCGATCATGGCCTGATCGGCTAGAGTCTGCAGTAGGCTGACGTCATGGTCGCTAAATGCTTTCCCTGCCTGAAGCAGACTGACATCCAGCAAAGCAAATACCTTGTTCCGATCCATCAGGGGAATGGTCACGTTTGCGAATGTTCCCGCATCTTTCAATGTACTGAGCAGGTCTGCGTCAAGGTCGGGTGTATCGACAGACAACCTCACTGCGTTTCTACTCTCCATGACCTGTTTCATCTGGGGGTATTGATCCAGCTGGTGGGTCTCCTGAGTTAATATCACGTCGCCGTCGGCATGATAAACGCCAACCCGGCGCAGCTTCGACTCACCGTCGGCAAGGAACAGCGTCACCCGATCCGCTTCCACAGCGTTGACTACCTGGGGCAGCAGCGTCTTTACCGCATCATTGAAGGTGAAGGCGGCTGTCAAGCCGGAGGTGGTATTCTGAATGGCAGCGAGATCGGTAAGCTGCTGCTGTGTCTGTTCGAACAAGTCACGGCTCTCAACGTAATTGCTCACCCGCTGTCCGATACCGCCGATCAACATGCTTTCTTCGTTAAGGAAGTCTCGTTTTTGTTTGTAGGCGATGTAGATTCGGCCGGCTAACTCTCCAGACACCCGCAGCCCTTCCACAATCTGGCAAGGCATATCAATTGCCTCGGGAGAGCCATAGACCTGATTCTCCAGGACGATCGCCACCAGACAATCTTGGGGATGATGCATTGCCGGCGGGATTCTTTCTGCTACCCAGCTCAAGAACTGAGGAACGGCTGGTGTCCCTTCGATGGCGCGGCCAATATCATTCAGGCAGTTGAGCTCCTTGACTCGCTCACCCAACAGGAAGCTGGCTCGTTGTGTATCCTCGAACAGCTGGGCATTCTGCAGCGCTACCGCAACTTGTGCCGCCAGAGCGGTTTGGATGTAAACATCTTCATCATTGAATCGGTTCGCTTCAGATGCCTGCACATCGAGCACCCCCAAAAGTCTATCACCAGCGACCAGGGGCAGGGCCATCTCTGAACGCGTCCGGGGCAGCAGTGGATGCGGCAGGAAATCGGGATCCTGGCGGATATCATTTACCACCACAACCTCTCGCGATCTAGCCGCGCGAGCTACCAAAGATTGTTTCTGCCGCAGTGAGATCCGCCGGCCTGCGGTTACCATCAGCCGTCCCACTTCGCCGGAGCCTGCGGCCAAGACCAGGTCGGTCTCCAAATCATCCAGCAGGTAAGTGTGTACATGATACAGGTCGAAACTCGATTTGGATAAGTCAACTACCTCTTGCAGCAGCGTCTCGGTCTCCAGCTTAGTGGCTGTCGCGGCGCTCAACCGGGCAACAGTCTCCAGCTCCACCGCGCGCTTCTGAGACTGCTTTATCAGCAGGCGGGTATTGACAACAGTACCTATCTGGACTGCCAAAGATTGCAGCAGCGGCACCGTCTGTTCGGATATCGTCCCCGTGGAATAGAGGCCTAGCACGCCCAGAAGTTGGTCGCCGGCAACCAGCACAAATCCGGCAAAGGAGACTAGATCGCTCTCCTTCACCCATTCCTGGTTCTCTTCTCTGGGGTCATTGGCCAAATCGTTCATGATTAGCTTGCGGCGGTTCTGAGCCACCCAGGCTAATTTACTGTTGCCATCGAGCGACATTCGCTTCATCGACGGCCTGATCATATCAGGCCCGTGACTGGCAACTACCTGCAGGGCCAATTCATTGAAGGCTTCATCCAGCAGCCAAACACCGGCCATCCTCATCTTGAATTTGTCAACCAACGCTTGAGCTACCGTCTGATAGATGGCGATGGGATCAAGCTGGGTCAAAATACCCAAGCTGATCTCATTCAGCGCAGCCCGCTCAACCGCTCGGGACTGTATCTGTTCAAATAGGCGGCGATTCTCAGTCGTAGAGGCGAGCAGCGACACGATCTGACTCATCAAGCTCTCGCTGTTCTCGTCATAGGCCCGAGGGGACCGGCTGCTTACATTCAACGAGCCGATTGCCAGCCCACCGGTGACCAACGGCACACTCATCGTGCTGTAAAGCCGCTGCAAGAGCAAGTCACGACTGTCAACGTATCGGGTCATCTCGCTGCTGCCCGACAATCGCATTAGCCGATTGCTCTCAATGACCGCACCGATGAAGGTACCGCTGATGCCGACATGCTGCCCAAGAGCGGTCCGCCCTTCGGTACTGCTCAGTTCAAACATCTCTACACTGTTGCCATCTGGATCGAGCAGTGCCATCGACAAGTGATCCGCCCCTAGAATTTGCGCGGCATAGTTGGCTGAGATCTTGAATACGTCATTTTCATCTGATGCCTCGTTGAGCGCTGTACCCATTTCATTCAACAGGGCCAGACGCTGTGCCTGCCGCTCCGTTATCGCCAACGCCTGTTCTGTCTGTTCTGCCAATCGCAGGTTGGCAATATGGGCGCTGAGCCGCTCAGCGACCGCAGCCACCAGTTCCGCCGCATCCTCTTTGTTACCGTCACCGTCAGCGATTTCCAGACGGCCAATCGTTTCGCCGCCAATCTTCAGCGGCTGGCTGAAGATAGCATCCGATTCAACCGGGTCTCCCGGGAAGATCGGCTTCACCTGCTCTTGATCGTACTTGTAACTCAAAGAAGAGGAGCCGGCGGACTGCATATATTCTTCCCAGCCCTGTCGAACCAGCCGGCGGGCTGCTTCTTCCGCCTCCAAGCGATACTGCTCCGCTTCAGCCAGGAATCGAAGATTCTCAACCCGTTGAGCAACCTGGTTGGCGACTGAAGAAATCATCTCAAAGTCAGCCGCGGCCCAGCTTCTGCCGGCTTCACGTTCAAGCTGAATCGACCCAATCGGCTGTCCGGTAATTGAAATCGGCACCGCTGCCGTCGTTTCGGCAGTATCGTCAGACAGCGGCTGCGCCAGCGCCATGGTCTGGTCCTGCTCATGAACAAAGCCATACCATTCGTGCCGGTTGATCGCATCCAGGAAGGCCTGCCAATTGATGCGAACCTGATGCTGAATTCGAGCCTCCAATTCCGTTCTGGCCTTGGATGTCTCAGTAAACAGGTTGGCATTGTCGATCGCTACTGCCAGCTGGCTTGCCATCGTCTCAAATGGGAGTAGATTATCCTCGCTGAAGGCGCCCGGCATACTGCTCTGCAAATCCAAAACACCCACAACCTGTTCGCCAACGAGCATGGGGACAGCCATCTCTGAGCGGGTATCGGGCAGCAGCGGATTTGGCCTAAAGATCTGACTGTTCTGAGTGTTGGCAACCACAATCGGCTTCATATCGCTGGCAACTGCACCGGTAATGGAACCAGGCCCGGTTACAAGCCGGTGGCCTCGGCGGATCAATGCTTTTCCGATGGGTCCGGTTCCGGCGCGGAGCACCAGGTTGGTGCCGGTAACGTCTGTCAGATAGACCTGAGCGTAATACAGGTCAAATTGAGCTCTGATTGTCTCCACCGAGTCAGTTAACAACTGATCAATGTCACGAACTCGTGATATGCTTTGGCCGATCTCTGCCGCCAGGGCCAGGTCCCGGGCTCCTACCTTAATGCGCGCCTCAAGCGACTGGCGAATCGCGTCCAGCTCTTCATTGGCGGAAAGCAGCCGCGATTGTCTATCCGCTTCCAGCCTGTTCCGATAATAAGTGAATGCGGTGATCATCACTGACATTGTCAGTACAAATGCCAACACCTCCAGCACCGACGCAAGTGCCAATTCAGGGATACGATAAGGGAGCGCCAGCATCACAGCAATATTGGCCACAGCAAGGAAAATCACGCCTCTGGTAGAAAGCAGGCGGCTGCCTAGGAAGACAGTAAGCGTCGTCCAAACAAGAGACGTAAAGACATTGCTTGGCTCAAATTCCCCTCCTGAAACAAAGACAACGTATGGGAAAGCAGCCACTGCCAGGATAAATATCCAGGAACCAAGGTTAAACCAGCGGCTGCGGCTAAAGGCGTAGGCAACAATGGCCGCGGCTATCAGTCCGGCCATCTGGAAGTAGAACGGATTCTGCAGATCGTAGCCGCCAAGCCATGGGCCAACAATACCACCAGTCGCGAAGACAATAAAAGTCAGCAGCAATGCTGCCAACTGCCGCGCCTGCCGGCGTGGCTCAGCCAACCGGACTGTCTTGGCAGGCGCAGTCAGCCTATCCCAGAAACTACGGCGGTTATTCATGACCGCTCTCTTTTCGATCCGTTCGCTAATGGAGGAATCGGATGTCGTCATAGTCAATCTCCAAAATGGGCTGTTCGTTTCCTAATTGGCCTTGCCGCTGCGCCATTGATTTTCTTTCACACGGATCTGAACAGCGGCTCGCTCGGTGCCGAGGGCCTGCCCTAGTTCCTGGGCTGCTATCCGCAGTACATCCTGAACGCTTTCAGCGCCCTGAATCTTCTGACTAATTGCCGCAGTCTGCGACTCTCGCTCCGCCCGCTGCTGGGCCCGTTGATATTGGCTGGCATTGCGGAGGCCAATGGCAACCTGGTTCGCAACCGACTGCAGCAGCTGAGCATCTTCCTCGGTAAGATCATCAGCTACATCATGCTGGACATCCAGCACACCAAGAACTTCGGTGCCTATAGAAATGGGAACGGCAACCTCGGAGCGGGTTTCCGGCAGCAGTGGGTTCGGCAGCCACCCCTCCTCTACGGTCACATCGGGGACCAGCACAATCTGATTGTTTTTCGCTGCCCGGCCTACCAGCCCTTTTCCGATGGGTATGCTGTGTCCTTTACCCAACATCGCTCGCCCTGCTTGGCCAGTACCTCCAGCCATTACCAGATTCGCCTTTTGAGCATCCAGCAGGTATATGTGGGCATGGTAATAGTCGAATGCGGCCCGCACCAGTTCCACCACTTCGGAAACCAGCTGGTCAGGGTCCAAGATTGTGGACAGCGTTCGGCTCACATTACCGCTGGCTTCCAGAGCTCGGGTCCGATCTTGAACCCGCTGCTCAAGCTGACCCAGGATTTGGCCCAGCTGAGCAGCCATGCTATTAAAGGATTCCGCTAGATTGACTAATTCTTCGCCGCCGGAGACAGTCACATGCTGCTGCAAATCCCCTTGCTTAATCTGCTCAGCTGCTTCACTCAGCCGCTGCAGCGGCCGAGTAATCTGCTGCCCTAATAGATAGGCGCCAATGGATCCAATGCTCAAAGCAATAACCGATGCGGCGAACAAGGCGGTACCGCTCCTGCGGCTGAGCTCACCTAATTCATCTCGAGCTTGCTGGAAAGTCGCCTCACCAGCATCACCTATTTCATCTGTAATCTCGGTGATATCGTTCATGGCATCGCGGAAGACCAACGTGTTGAACCTAAACTGGCTCTCCAAGGTGACCAGCTGATTGAAGTTCTCTTCATATGACTTGATCCGCTGGATCATCACAGCCGAGTTCAACTGTACCCCGTCGGCAATCAGATCTGCGGATTCGCTGTCTTCAACCAGCCTGAGAAATCGGCCGGTTGACAGTCGATTCACATCGACAAACTGCTGTTCTCCTGTGGCAAAATAGGATCTCTCAGCATTGCGTACCTGCGTGATCAACCGATAATATTCAGGGTCATCCAATTTTCTAACATCGACTTCGAGTTGATCCATAAAGGTCCGCAACCGATCGTCAGCGGCCTGGGCATAACTGCGTTCCACCGTGAGATCTACCGCACGCTGGAATGCCGCCGCGTATTCATCCAACAGCGGCGGCAGCAGCGCGGTCTGCTCCAATAATGGCTGAAGCAAAGGATCGCTGGATGTCCTGACCAGGGTGTCAAGCTCAGCCAGGCTTTCGCGGGCCTTGGCTAAATGCTGCTGATTGGTCATGGTATGCTCGACGCTGGTCGAGCTGAGCCCTTTGCTGCGCCATTCATTGATGAAGGCTGTTTCGCTCTGCCGCGCCGCAAGAAACTCGTTGCTGATCTGCAGGCTCAACACCCGAATCTGACCGGATGTCTCGATTGCCTCTTCCGCCCCATCCTGAAGCGTTCGCAGATTGACAATACCGATAACGGCTACAATCAGCGTCAGCGCCAGAACAAAGCCGAAGCCAATCATAATCTGCACCCGAACTGAGATCGCCGAGCGAATACTGCGTTTCTTCATCCGTTTAAATAGACCCATAGTCAGCCACCTCTTCAAGAGACACCTACAGGCGCTCTCTGAGATCGTAATAGTAAGTTCAAATTCAGCTACTGCACCGGCCTACCGGCTGAATCCAGGGTGTCGAGACGAGCCATTGTCAACGGCGAGTCAACGGCTCTGCCGATTTCCCGAATAGCGACCTGCAGCGCCTGCTCCACCGTCACCGTTTCCAGCAATTTCTGGTTAATTGTGTTAATCAATGTTTCCCGATTAGCGCGCCGTTGTGTCTCCGTGTATGACCGGGCATTTAGGAGGCCAATGGCGACCTGGCTGGCAATAGACTGGAGCAGGTCAGCATCAGTCTGTCCCAGGCTGCCTACGACCGTATGCTGCACATCGAGTACGCCCAGCACTTCATCGCCAACAGCAATGGGGACAACAATCTCGGTGCGGGTATCGGGCAGCAAAGAATTAGGGAGGTAATCCTTGTCCCTGGTCACATCCGGAATCAGAGTCAGGCTGTTGGTGCTGGCGCATCTGCCCACCAGGCCTTGATTGACTGGGATCTTGAACCCACGTTCCACCAACTCCTTACCTGCTTTGCCGACACCGCCGACCGTCACCAGATGCTCGCCCGTGTCATCCAGCAAAAAGATGTGGACGTAATAGTAATCAAAGGCATCACGCACTCGGTCAACGACTTCTGAGACCAACTGCTGCTGATCCAAGATAGTTGATAGTCGCCGGCTGACCTGGCTGCTGGCTTCAATGACCCGGGCCCGCTGCTCCGCATCAGCCAAGGTTCCCTGCAGTTTGACTGTCATCTCATTGAAAGAAGAAGCCAGTCTGCCAATCTCGTCTCTGGAAGTAACAAACACTCTAGCATCCAGATTGCCGTCCATAATCTCGGAGGTGAGCCCAGTCAACCACACGACAGGATCGGCGATATTTCTCTTAATTGCAGTAGCTAACACCACGGCTGTAAAAATGGAAAGGATGGCGCCAATAATCGTCTGCTTCTGGCTGGCGGCCAAACGTGCATTTCCTTCATTCACCTCAGCGACCAGCAGATTAATATGATCGGACTGCATCCCATCCAAAATCTGCAGTATTTCCGTCGATATGGGCGCCAGCTGTCTGTTATACATATCGAGATCTTCTCTGGCGGGGGTACCTTCCGCCACCGCGATCATCTTTTCCGGCAGCGGCAAGAAAGCGTCACGAGCTTCCGTAAGTTGATTTAAAGCCGCCTCTTGTTCAGCGGCATACGCCACATTCTCATCATGCATGCTCTCCCAAGCCTGATCATTGTCAGCCGAGGCTGCCTCATACTGCTCCTTGAATATCGGCTCGGCAGTTGTCAAATATCCATCCAGTGCATTGGTCATCAATTTGAAACTGCTTTTGTACTCGGTGAACATTTGGGTCAGTTCCATGTTCGCTCTTGTATGTTGGCGCAGGGACTGCTCCTCTATCAAAACATCGATAGCTTGGAGAACCGCCGATTCAGCCGGTTGGACTTCAGTGGTAAGCAGCTGCGTAGCGGGTTGGTTGGCAGCGGAATCGTCCTGCAGCGCAACCATCTGATCCAGAAGCTGCCGCCATTCCCCAAACCTGGTGTTTAAGAGCATGTGGCGGCTCATGGAGCTTTCGCTCATGGCATAAGCATTCATTTCTTCGACAAGTGATTCAAATTCAACCTGACTGGCCTCAAATTCATCAAGGTAATGTTGATCTTGAAGCGCCAAATAACCCTGAATGCTGGCCAGCATATCATTCATTTCGGATTCCGCTTCTAGGGCGGCTTGAGCCATAGGCAGCCGTTCATCCAGGGTCATTTCAAAGCTGGTACGGGCTCGGCTGCTGGCCATATAGGCGATGGACATCAGCGAAACCGTCATAAAGACCAGGAGACCAAAGCCAATGCGCAGCTTGTTCCCAATGCTTACACCACTCAAGATTTCGTTAAGACGGAAAGATCTTCTGCGTTTGACCTTCTTGTCGACGGGGTCTATTGTTCTCATATCAAATCCTGTTGGAGGAATTCGGCACGTCCAGCGCGGCACAATACCGGATGCTTGTATGCCAGCCTAAGAGGGAGTGTTGTGATAGGGGAAACAGACTGAATTAAATACAACACCATCAATGTAACTTCCAATACTCCAAAACTACCTTGCTTTACCTGCTATTCATCATATAGCAGACAAGTTCAACCTTTATGCAAGCATACCCTGAAAGTGGATTGAACCGATTGGGTAATTAGTCCCCTTCGAACATCAGTACCACAGGGTCGTCCGCTGCGGCAGCGGCGCGGAGACAGGGACCCAATTCACCTCTCGAATTTACTTCAGCTGATCTAGTTGCTCGGCAAGCCGCCTGTTGACAATTTCAGGGTTCGCTTTCCCTTTAGTGGCTTTCATCACCTGGCCGACGAACCAACCTCGCAGCTTGTCTTTGCCAGATAAATAGGCCGCCACGGTATCGGGGTTCTCACGAATCACCTGGCTGATAATCTCAAAAATGGCAGTCTCATCAGAGATCTGCGCCAATCCCTTGGCCTGGATGATCTCTGCTGCCGGCCGTCCCGACTGGTACATCTCGGTCAATACATCTTTTGCGGTGTTGTTGTTGACCGTATTGTTCTCCACCAGACCGATGAGCTGGACGAAGGCAGCGGGTTCAAATTTGATGTCTGCCACCCCCTGTTTGTGCTCATTCATCAATCTGAAGAGATCGTTAATCATCCAGTTAGCGATGGATTTGGGCGATGGGGCCGGATCGACATCGCTCACGGCCAACGTGTGCTCGAACCAATTTGCCACGGCCCGTTCTTCGACCAGGACACTCGCGTCATACGCGGACAGCTCGAAATCAGCCATATAGCGGGCTCGCTTGGTGTCGGGAAGCTCCGGCAAGGTAAGCTTGACCGACTCAACCCACTCATCGGTGATTTCCAAAGGCGGCAGATCCGGCTCGGGGAAATACCGATAATCCTCGGCCTCTTCCTTGCTGCGCTGGCTGAACGTAAGCCGCTTGGACTCGTTCCATCCCCGGGTTTCCTGCACCACCTGACCACCGGCGTCCAGGATTTCGGCCTGGCGGACCAGCTCATAGGCGGTGCCGTCAGCAAGGGCGCGAAAGCTGTTCAGGTTCTTGAGTTCGGTACGGGTACCGAAAGTCTCGGTGCCGGCAGGTCGCAGGCTAATATTCGGCTCGACCCGAAACACGCCCTTCTCCATATCTCCCGAATTAACTTCCAAATAGCGCAGGATCTGCCGGATCTTGACCGCATAAGCCCGGGCCTCTTCACCCGAACGAATATTGGGTTCAGAGACTATTTCCAGCAGCGGCACCCCGGACCGGTTATAGTCGACCAAGGTGCCGCCTTGAGGGAACTGGCTGTCTTTGTCCAGGTGGGTCAGCTTGCCGGTATCTTCCTCTAGGTGCACACGGCGGATGTCGATCCGCTTTGTTTCACCGGAGGCCAGCTCGATGTCAAGATGACCATCAAGGGCCAGCGGCAGCTCATATTGGCTGATCTGATAGCTCTTGGGCAGATCGGGGTAGAAGTAATTCTTGCGGGCAAAGATATTGTGCCGCTGGATGGTGCAGTTGAGCGCCAGGCCAACTCGAATGGCAAGCTCCACGGCGCGCTTGTTGATCACCGGCAGCATGCCGGGCATACCGAGGCAGACGGGGCAGGTAGCGGTATTGGGCGGCGCCGTCACACTATCGACCACCCGGCAGCCGCAAAACATTTTCGACGCTGTCATTAACTCGGCATGGATTTCCAGGCCTATTACCGCTTCATATTCAGTCATAATCCATCAAGATGCGTAATCAGTTCAATATGGTGTGGTCAGGGACCACTCACGTTCTCGCTCCGGCGGCTGATCAACCGTGCCGCCGCATAAACGATTCGATGCGGTTCAGAGCTTCCTCGATTTTCTCGTACGACTGGGCATATGCCGCCCGCACGTAGCCGCTGCCGCTTTCTCCAAATGCCTCTCCCGGCACCACGGCGACCTCTTCCTCTTCCAACAAAGTCCAGGCAAAAGCATCGCTGCTCAAGCCGCTTTTGGCCACTGATGGGAAGGCGTAGAAGGCGCCTCGCGGCTCGAAACAATCAAGCCCTAAGGTATTGAACCCGTCTACAATCAGCCGGCGGCGGCGATCATATTCCTGGCGCATTTGCTGCACATGGACATCCCCCTGCTCCAAAGCGGCGACCGCAGCCGCTTGCGCTGTGGTTGGGGCAGACATGATCGTGTACTGGTGTACCTTGCGCATCGCAGCCAGCAGGTCCGGATTTGCGCAAGCGTAGCCGATACGCCAACCGGTCATGGCGTAATCTTTGCTGAAACCACCCAACAATATGGTACGGTCACGCATGCCCGGCAAGGTAGGCACACAAACATGCTCAATGCCGTAAACGAGTTGATCGTAAATCTCGTCAGAGATGATCAGCAGATCGTGCTCCTCCGCTACCGCGGTGATTTCCGTCATTATCTCTCGGGTCATGACCGCACCGGTCGGATTGTTCGGATAGCCCAGCAAGATCGCTTTGGTTCTGTCAGTAACCGCCGCTTCAATGGTCTTGGCGGTGACTTGGAATTGATCTTCCACGTAGGCGGGCACAGTTACCGGCACGCCACCGGCAAAACTGACTTCAGGCGCATAGGAGACAAAACAAGGCTCTGGGATAATCACCTCATCACCGGGGTCAATTACGGCGGTCATGGCTAGATAGAGCGCCTCGCTGACCCCCACAGTGATCAGAATCTCATCATCCGCTTGGTAAGAAACTCCGTACAGCCGATTCAAGTGACGGCTCAATGCGGTCCGCAGTTCAAGCGTCCCGCTGTTGGAGGTGTAAGCCGTTTCCCCTCGTTTGAGAGAAGCCACCCCGGCTTCTAGGATAGGCGCCGGGGTCACGAAATCAGGCTCGCCAATGCCCAAGGAGATCACATCCTTCATGGTGGCGGCAATGTCGAAGAATTTCCGAATCCCTGACGGTGGTGTCTGAGCGACACGGGCTGAAATAAAATTACGCATTGCGGTTCCTTCTCGTTAACTCTACTAGATAGGACAGAGATGAATCATGGCCAAACCCGGGCAGCTGCCCGCGGCGCTAATATTCCACGATCGCGTTATCGCCAATAAACGGGGCTTTGCTGTGCCCGGTCACCCGGCAGTTCTCACCAATCAACGCCCCATCGAGAATACATCTTTCTAGATACGCTCCGGCATCAATAATGCTGTTGCTGATAATGCAGTTCTTGATTACCGCGCCCGCCTCAATGTTGACATAAGGCCCAATCACTGAATTGGTCACTTCGGCTGTTTCGTGGATAAACACGGGCGGCAGCACGGTGAAGTCGTCAGCGTAGCTGCGCTCCACCGCGTCCTGGGAACCGTATCCCAGCCGCAGCAGCCTGGCGTTGGCGGAGAGCATATAATCCGGCTTGCCAGCATCCAGCCAGAAGATGGTCGGCTTTGGGACTATCTTGACCCCCCGCTCCAGCATTACCTGGTAAGCATCAACAAGATAGTATTCCCCTTTTGTTTTACGCCCCTCTTCAAGCACCGTTTCCAGGGCGTGACGCAGCAGGGTTCCCTGACGGAACCAGTAGATACCCGCCACCGCCAGTTTATGCTCCACTCCCGCAGGCTTTTCGATAAACCCGCTGATGCAGCCATCGTCGCCGACCACCGCTACCCCAAAAGTACGCGGATCTTCCATCTCCTGCACCAGGCAGACAGCATCCGCTTCGGTATCGGAGATGGCAAGATAATCGGCATTGACGATGCCATCACCAAAGGCCACCATCACCTCATTGTCGTCCAGGTAATCCCGGCAGAGCCATATGGCATGCGCCTGGCCCAAGGGCTCTTCCTGAACCACAAAATGGGCG
>JAHEEY010000258.1 GCA_024640485.1 Chloroflexota bacterium
GTGCTGGCCGGCTTGTGGATGCAGTTGCAGCCAAGGGGGGCATCGCACTGGTGACGGCTGACCACGGCAACTGCGAGCGGATGCTGGATCATGAAACTGGAGAGCCTCATACCTACCATACGACCCAACCAGTATCATTCTTTGTCATTGGCGCGGACAAGTACGTCAGTCTGAAGCCCAGAGGCAAGCTTGCGGATGTGGCGCCAACGGTACTGGAGCTGCTTGGGATCGACCAGCCTGACGAAATGACCGGTCAAAGCCTGATTGACTAGCGGCTGACTCAGAGTCGCCGCCAATGCGCTTGGCGATGCTACTGGAGAATTATCGTGCATAATGGGAATGCATTTCAGGCTTTCGTTGAAGAAAGCAGTCGTCAGCTGAGCCAGCTGAATGTGATTGACTACTATCAAGAGCCAATGCCGTCGGCAAGCGATGCGCTCCTGGACCAGATGGTTGTTCGCTTCTGTGGTGCGTCGAAAGCTGAGAGAGATACCTTCGTGTCGAGCATGACCCAGAAACAGCGATCCTTGTTTGGGATATTTGGTCATCGGGCTGCAACCCTGAGCGTCCGTAATGCATCTCCAGAACAGTTGACCAGAGGGCTAATTGGCGCGGTAATTGCCAATTACATTATTCCGCCACGCCGGCAGGTAGAGCACGGACTGGCAGTGTACCATCATTGTGCGATCAAGATCGGGGTGAAGCCAGTTGATCTCTTTGAGGAGGCTGCGACATTTGCTGGTGATCAGCTAGCCGCACGCATGATTACTTTCGGGCGGCGCGGTGATGTGGTCCTGAGTAAATTCGGCTGGCGTGAACTAAAGACTGACGACGGCATCAAATACAAATTTGACTGGGGTAACTTTGCCTGAGTCAGATTCTGACTTAGCCGTCCTCTGGGGATACGTTTTGATCATCTATCTTCACGACTACCTGGCACTGGCCCCATACGATATGTTTGCTGCAGCTCGCCGGTCAGCAGCCCAATTCTTTCAATTCCCCTGGTCCAGTGCCAGTTGCTTCGGGCGTTGAAATAAAGATAGAATCGGTTTTCACGCGCTCTGTATCGCACATCCAGGGCATAGATGTGGCTCCTGCGCCAGCCGCTAGTGGGGCTAAGCACTGGCGTGCCTACTTGCTGAATCCAATGGAGGCCGTCATTCGAGGAAAGCAACAGAATTGCTGACCCAGATTGATCTTTGGCCGAATCCCAATAGATCCCATTTTGGAAAGCAACCCAACCGTCGCTAGCTTGCAGGACCTTCATCGCGCCCGCTGCTAGATTTAGGTATTTGCGGTTGACGTCTGGTTCTATGATAGGGTCATTCCTGGGTTCGAAAGGGCCCATGATGTGATTGGCTTCAGCCACACCGATGAAACTTGGTTCGCAGAAGCCGCAGTCCGGAATGAAGGTCAATCCGGCACTGAAATAGAGACGGTAACCGCCCTCAAAAGGCACAAGGCACGGATTGCTGAGTGATGAGCCGTTGACGTCATCTTTATGCCAGGGCTGACCAGGCTCCAGCAGCGTCGTGGGTTCCGACCAACTCAGCAGGTCAGTTGAATGTACTATCTCAATAGCGGACGCCCAGGGTTGTCCTGGCAGCCACTGCCATGGGAAACCACGGTGTCGAATGCTTTCGTATAACAGATAGTAGCCGGAGTCTTCTTGGAACAGAAATGGGCGCATACTATTTCGGAGCACGATCTCATTCCGATTCCACGTCCCGCCGTCTTCAGATGTGAAGTGATGGATACCCATCAGTGAATGGGCGAAGAGATGCCATCGGCCATCAGGACTATCGTCTGGAAAGACAAATGTGGGATCGGCGATGATGGGCGAGGGAAAGGGCGGGCGTATCAACGGCATTTCTGAAAACAGCGACCAGTTGATCTGAGCGTATTCCGCGATTGTAGGGAGCATCGAATTCTCCTACTGCCAGGTTTATTCAGAGGGTTTAGGTGCCTCCAAAGTCTAGCTTATTCTATGTTCCTATCCAAAGTGCGGTATCGTGAAATACAAAGCCCAAGCCGCAAGGCGTGGCGGCCCGAAGACTAATCCATCCGGTACCAAGCAAAAACCCTTCCGAGTTCCGCAATTGTGGCGTCCTCGGAAGGGTCTTGAATCTAATGGAATGCTCCAGGCCTTCTAGTCAGTCAACGATGCTAGCTGCCGGCTGGTACCTGGCTTTGGATTGACTGGTGTACCCGCTGCGGTGTAAGCGGAATGCGGCGTATGCGGACGCCTATAGCATCGTAAATAGCGTTAGCCATGGCTGGCGCGACGCCATCCTTGGGAATTTCAGCGATAGCCTTTGCGCCGAACGGGCCCGTGGGCTCGTTGGTCTGAACCAATATCGCTTTAATCCACGGAGTTTCATCAGCTCGATAGATATGGTAAGGTCCGAAGCTGTCGTTGATCATTTTCCCGTCATTATCGTAGACCATTTCCTCGCAGTGCCCATACCCTAGCGCCTGCAGCAGGCCACCTTCGATTTGGCCGCTGGCGGTAATCGGGTTGATGGGTACGCCGCCATCTACGGCCATCACCAATTTAGTCACGGTTACTTGACCTGTCTCCGTGTCCACCTCCACCTCCGCGAACTGACCAGCGAAGGGTGGGGGAGAATCCAGACTGACAAACGAAGCTGAACTCATGATCTGTCTCTGCTGATCCTGGTGCAAGGAGTGGAGGGCGATATTTTCCAGGCTGACCGACTGTCCGTCAGGGGCAACAGCCCGCCGGTTCTCAAGGCGGATATCGTGCCACTTATCCAATTCCAGCATAAGGGCGGCTCTTTCCTTAATCTGATCAGCGACCTGTTCGGCAGCTTTCTTGACCGCTGTTCCTGAAATGTAAGTGGTTGAGCTGGCATAGGCGCCGGTGTCAAAGGGGGTCATGTCGGTGTCGCTGGAGTACATGACTATGTCAGCCAGAGGGACGCCTAGAACTTCAGCGGCAATTTGGGCCAGCGCGGTATCAGAACCGGTGCCCAGGTCGGTGGCGCCGACCAATACATTGAATGAACCGTCATCATTTATCTTGATGCTGGCGGCGCCCATATCCAGTCCGGGGATTGCGGTGCCGTGCATGCACATGGCGGCGCCTAGACCGCGTCGAAGGTGCGGTTTTCCCGGCACACTGTGCCAGTCGGGCTGGAACTTCCGATCCCACTCAATCGCTTTCATGCCCTGTTCAAAACACTCATTCAATCCGCAAGAGAGGATGACTGGATCGTCGATGATAATATCGCTCTCGCCCTCACCAAGGTGAGGGGCTATCGGCATGGTATCTCCAGCCTGAACCCAATTCTTTCGCCGGAATTCAATGGGATCCCAGTCAAGAGCAGCCGAAATCTCATCCATGAGGCTCTCTAGCGAGAAGAGTGCTTGCGGACCGCCATAGCCGCGATAGGCGCCAGGAACCGGAAGGTTGGTGTAGGCAACAATGCAGTCGAACTGGCGGTGTTTGCAGTTGTAGCTGCTCAAACCACGCAGACCGGTTACGGTTTGCACAGTCAAGCCATGCGTGCCATAGGCACCTGTATTTGCGACCACTTTCATCGACATGCTGTGAAGCGTTCCATCATCCATGACACCGGCTTTCCAGGTGATCGATTGGGGGTGTCTGGTACGGCTGCTGCGGAACTCTTCAGATCGCGTGAACTCCAGTCTTACGGGGCGTCCAGTAGCGATAGTCAGGTGGCCGACGATGTCCTCGATCAGGACCTCCTGCTTCACGCCAAAACCGCCGCCGATACGCGGCTTGATGACGCGAATACGGCTGACCGGCAGATTGAGCAGGGGGGCGATCATGCGCCGGGCATGGAAAGGGACCTGAGTAGACGTGCGCACCACCAATCGCTCGTCAGAGTCCCACCAGCTGATGGCGATGTGGGGTTCAATGGGTGTTTGCTGTACTTGATGGACATAGTAGGATCGTTCAAAGAGATGATCTGCTTCAGCAAAGCCGGCCTCGACGTCACCTACTTCCGCTTCAATGTGGTGGACGATGTTGCGGCTGGCATCATGGATGTCTTTGGTGTCTTCTTCATCGTGGATAACTGGCGCGCCAGGCTTGATGGCATCATTTTCGTCAAAGACTGCCGGCAGCAGTTGATAGTCCACCTTGATTAACTTGATAGCCTCTTCAGCAATTTCAAGGGTTTCAGCGGCGACTGCCGCCACGCGATCACCGACATAGCGGACTTTGTTATCGAAACTAACCTGATCGAGGGGGGGCGGATTGGGGTAGCTCTGACCCCCGGAGGCGTACTTCACTCGCTCAATATTCTTGTAATGGATGACCGCATGGACCCCAGGGAGCGCAGCGGCTTCGCTGTCATCGATATCCAGGATTCGGGCATGGGCGTGAGGGCTGGTCAGCATTTTGGCATGCAGCATCCCTCTCATCTCAATGTCATCGACAAAAGCAGGGTTTCCTTTGGCCAATTTGATAGCGTCAACTTTGGTTTCCGGTTTACCCACCACCACAGTTTCAGGGATATTGCTGGTCAACACGATATCGGTGCTGGGTTTGGTTGATGTCTTCACCGGGCCGTCGGTACTGCCGGCAAGTTCCGGTGACAGTGGTTCGCCGCCGTCGCTGGAAGGCATCTCCACGAAGTAACTGGCGTCCACAATATCTGGCCCTTGGTAAGGACCTACATCTTCACCGCGAAGATAGGCGCCGGCTCGCAATACCGCTTCGACCACTTTCACGTACCCGGTTTCCCGACAGAGGATGCCAGACAGTGCATCACGTACCTCAGCTTCTGTGGGGTCGGGATTCTCAACAAGTAGTGATTTTGCCGCCAGGATCATCGCCGGAGTTGAATAACCTGATTGGATGGCGCCGGTCTCGATGAACGCCCGCTGGATGGGATGCAGGGTTCCCACGGTGGCTAGGCCTTCGATGGTTTCGATGCTGTGGCCGATGGCTTGGCCTACCAAGATGAGTTCACTGTTTACCAGCCGCCCATCGACCAGGATGGCCGCGGCACCGGTTTCGCCGCTTCTGCTGCCGAACCGGACGCTGTAGTAGCCGGCTGCTCTCAAAGCACTCATCAAGGTGGCAGTTGAACGGGCACTGACTGTTTGATCTGTACCGTTAATGTGCAGTGTAAATTCCATAGTCTTCCTCAGAATTGATTTGATGTAGCCGATTCTAGTGTATAACATATTATTCGTGATGGTATGGGAAGCGTCAAGCGAACAGGGCCGACCCCAGCCACCGGCCTGTGTCCATAGCACATTTCTTCTGAGGTGTATCCTTTGGCAGGCAGGCCCATGCCAGGCTTGAACAGAAAATACGAGGGCCATATGCAGAAAACGTTGGCGATGAAGCTGCTGGAAGGGAAGAAAATCAAGTTTGAAGTCAAGGAGTACCCGCTTGAGCTAAGAGATGCCGAACTGATCGCAATTGAATTTGGGGTGCCTGCAGGGCAGGTATTCAAGACGCTGGTGGTTCCGGCTCCGGAGGGGTCTCCTAGAAATGTCAAAGATATGCTGGTGATGATCCCCGCAGATCGGCAGCTGGACCTCAAGAAACTGGCGAAAACTACTGATGTTAAAAAGTTGAAAATGGCCAGTCACGCCGATGCCGAACGTATCACAGGATTGCAGGTAGGCGGCATTTCGGCACTGGCTTTGTTGAATCGCGGCTTTTCAATCTACATTGACGGATCCGCAAATGAATTTCAAGAGATCTTTGTCAGCGCGGGTCAGCGGGGCATGAACATTCTGCTGCCAGTCCATGAGTTGATCAAGGTGACCAGAGCCAGAACGATTGCCGTCTGTCAAACTGAGTGAAGTTGATAGTCGGCTAGTTCTTCCAAATCACCGGCAGATGCGCTTGGAATGGGTATAGCCTTGGTTGAATATAGCGAATGATTGGCGCAGTGACGCCGTCGTCAATGATGGCAACTACCGGTACAAATGCTGGGGACAGGACGACCGCCCGACTCATTGCGATTGAGACTGTGATTGCTTCGCCTACTGCAACAGAGCCGTTCCAGAAGATGTGACCATCTTCCAATCGACCGCTGCCGCTGCTGCTGTAAAGCGTTGAACTGATTGGCATCAACACGGCTGGCAATCGAAGTGATACTGAAACCTGTTCACTAGGGGACCAGCCAACGTTCAGAAGTTCCAAAGCGTATGTGATCGTCTGCTGTGCGCCAGGTCTCCCGGCCATCGCTGAAAGTCTTGACCCGCTCAAATCCGGCGCGGCGGACCACACCGAGGCAGCCCGACCAAAGCTAACCGGCAGGCTTTCGTAGCTGAAACTGACCTGATTCTCCAACAGGCTACCTGGCTCAAGATTCGACGACGGAACCGCCTGATAAGTGACCGTATGTATTTCGTGTCCCTGAAGCGGGCCTTGCCACAAAATCCGGTTGGAGCTGTCGTCAAACCACGCATCCCCGGCAATTGTCTCAGTCAAGACCCTCAGAACTGTGGGAATCTGGTTGGTCAGCGTGACCATGTTTGCTTGAGCCGCACTGTTTACTGCAGAGATGGTGTAGGTTAGGGGATTGCCGGGTGAGACCGAACGTCTGTCGGCTTGAATCGTGGAGTCTCCCAGGTCTCCTAACCATCCGGTGATTTGCCCCAACATATGTTGATGACTGGACCTAGGGAGTTTCTCGAATGGTAATCCCATGAAGATGACCCGCCAGTCATTGGCGGCATTGGTCACCGCCGAGGCCATGCCTTTGTCACTCCACAAGACAGCCCGTGAGGAAAGTGAGGGAACAAGCCCGTCACTGAAATTCTGATACTTACCAAATTCAAGAGGCTGGGGAAGGTCGAGCTGAAACAGGGA
>JAHEEY010000259.1:0-4349 GCA_024640485.1 Chloroflexota bacterium
CACGTAAGGACAGCGCTCTTTTCCCTGGACTTCACGCTCACGGCTCGATAGACAGCTTACCCAGATCCACCCTGTCAGGAAACGTCAGTTGCGGCCCCGATACCGGCAGTCGCTGACCGCTGCCCAATTGATACAACCCCACTTGAACGTCATATTTACCAGGAGGCAAGTCCAGCGGAATCGTGTGCTGGTCGACGATGAGTTCGCCTGGCTCCCAAAAAGAGGTGGGGTAAACACCCTCTGTTGGTTGGCCGTCTCCAGAGAGAGCCAGGCTGCCGTCGGGGTTTAAGATGTGAAGGAACAGGGTGTAATCAGCCGGCAGCGGCTCCAATACCTGCCATACCAAAGTCAGCAGCAGGGCGCCATCTACTACCTCGACAGTTTGAAGGGAGAGCTCAACAGCGTCGCCAAAAACAACCCCAACCGGCTGCAACTGCGGGTAATCGTCCATCACCTGGGCCATCTGCTTCACCGGCGGCAGTTTGAGCAGCCCGCCGGAGGGCAGCAGCACAGCCTCTGCTGATTGGCCAGGAGAATCTTGCAGCGGCAGCGGCTGGCCGGTAGCGGCATCCAACAGGGCAATCGAGAGCTGATAACCAATTGGCTGAATGCCCTGAGCCAGCGGCAGGGTGTACTGATCCCGGGTGATCATGCCCGCCTCCCAGCCTATAGTCACATTCTCACCGGGATGGTGATTGATAATCTCCCGAACCGGTACCCCCCGGCCATCGGCCAACAGCAGCCGTACATCAAGCATCTTTGAGGGAGTTTCCTGCGCCGACCAGTACAGCGTCAGCTGATCCGGCTTCTGGAACTGATAACCGATGAGGGATATCTCGCCGAAATCTTTGTGCACCGGCGCGGTGACACCCGGAATGGCCTCGTCCGTCGGATGGGTGACCAACGGGGTGTTGAACCGATCCAGGATGATTGTTTTCACGAGCAAGAGGAAGCCCAGGGCGATCAGCAGTTGGCGGAGACGCGCCCGATCTACGACGGTGTCGGCCGCGGCGGGATCAGCGGCGCCGGCCTGTTGGCGAGCAGCTTCCCCCCGCCAGATAAGCGGTATCAGCAGCAGGACGGCAATCAGGGAGACGGTGTCGGCTAGTGCGCGGATCGGGGTGCGGCCGAACCAGACGGTCAGCTGATGATCGCCGGCGGGGACCGGAACAGCGAGCATCCCATCCCCGCCGGGGGCGACAGCGGTTTCGACACCATCCACTGCCGCCCGCCAGCCGGGGAAGTAATGGGAATCAAAAACAATGGTCGCCGCCTGGGGTAAGTCGAGCTGCAAGCGAGCGCGCAGAGAATTACCGGATGCGGCCGCCAACGCATCGGGCGGCAGCAGATCGCGGCGCAGCTTGGCAAAAAGGGGCGCCCCTTCGGCGGCACCGGGGAACGGCGGCGACGCCGGCCATGCGGGCACATATTGAGAGGTATATTCCCCCCATGCCGTCAATCCCCAAATCTGGTACTTCTGCTGCATCAGCTGGACATCGGCCAGGGTTGGCTGCCGGGGAAGCTGTGCCGTCCGGGGAGGATATAGATAGGGCAGCGCCTGCCAGAAGAGGATGGTCAGCGCGGCGGCGGTCATCATACCGGCCAGGAGCCGGCTGGGCGACGGCCGGCGCAAACTGAAGAGCGTGCCGGCAGGGATCAGCAGAAAGAAGACGGCCAGATCCAAGAGCCGCCAGGGAAATTGGAGTTTTTGGAGCAGCCCGATATGCTGCCACAGCCAGATTGAGGTGGGGGTGGTGAGCCAGGCGGCCCCGATGCCCAAAACACCGCTGATTAACGCCAGCTTGTCGACCGGATTTCGCCAGCGCCAGCCGCTAACCACGGCCCCCGCCAGACCCAGGAACAGCGGGATGATCCCCACCTGTTTGGGCAGGTGGGCGTTGTTCAGCCCGGCGATAACCGGGCCGGGCCAAACGGCGAGCTGGGCCCAGAAATCGGCGAAATCCATCTTGCCCGCTTCGGCAGCGTACCGGGTCAGGCTGAACTCGGCCAGAGCGGGCAGCCATGAAAAAGCGGACAACGCCAGCCCCAGGGCCACGGCAAGCCACAAGTGGGCAGCTCGGCGGCGATCCTTGAGCAGGGCATAGGCGGTAGAGAGCAGCAGCAGCGGCCCCACGAAGAAAACCGCGGAGGCGATGTGGGACAGGAATACCGCCGCCAGCGCCAGCGCCGCCCAGGCGACCGATCGCCACCGGCGGCCGTCAACGACACGGGCCAGCAAGAGCATCGCCAGGGGAAAGAAGGCGACCGCCAGAGCGTTTGACAAGCTGCCTCTGCCGTAGGCCTGGACCAGGAGAAGAGGTGAGAGGGTATAAACGGCCGACATGGCTACCCCGGCGGCATCACCGAACAGATGGCGGCCGAGCAAGAACATATGGACGGCACTCAATGCCAGCGCCAGGGCAAAGGCGGCGTTGAGGGCCACGGGGGCGTTTTGTCCCATCAGCCAATACAGGATAGTCAACAGATAGGCGCTGAGAGGTGGGTAAAAATTGAACAGCGGATAGCCATACCCAAGGACCAGGTTTGGCGACCATCGGGAGTAGATAATCCCCTCTTTCCACAGGGCATTGATCACAGGGATGCGGTAGAAGTGGAGCCAGGTGTCATCCCCTTTGACCGGCAGCCCCCAGAGCGGCTGTACCGCCACAAATATGATCAGGCTCACCCCAACCCAGCTGAGGAACGAAGATTTCGGCCGCCAATTAATCATTGTTTTCGACGCCTTTCAGCGATGATGAGTAAATTGCGGTGGATGCCACGCGACGCGGCCGGCTGAAATTTCAGGTGCATGATACCAGTTTAGCGTTCTACCGGTCGGCGAACAACGTTTAGCCGTGCGGATGGCGCCGTCGCTGTCAAACCTTCGTTGATCAATGGATCGGGTTCGCCACCATGAATGATATCCGTGTAAAATGTAGATGGGCTGAACCCATAGAACAATCAGAATTGGCCGTGCCTCATCATGGCGCTGATCGCCAATTGATTCCCATCTATGTCTGGGAATGGAGGCTAACTTGAATCGACGTGAATTTATCCATAGAGTGTCGGCTCTAAGCGGCATGACCTTGCTGGCGACGATCATCAACGCCTGCAAGCCGTTCAAAAGCTCTCTTCCTTCTGCTGAGCTTCAGTCACCCGCAATCAGCTCCCCGACACGATTGCCTCAACCAACCGTCGCGGCAGCACAGACGCCGCTGCCCCCATCGACGGCGGAGCCAACCCTGACGCCGCCACCTGAACCAACTACGGAGAGTGCCACCATGACTGTTGCTCAGCCTACTGATTCCGGACAACCATTGATGACCGCAGCCGTGGCCAAGGTAGCGCTAGTGAAAGGCAGCGATCGTGCTGATGGGGCGCGACGGGCTATCGAGCTGCTGCAGCTGGATAGACTAAACGGCAAACGAGTGTTCCTCAAACCGAATTTCAACAGCGCTGACCCGCCGCCCGCTTCGACCCATCTTGCTGTCCTGCGAACGCTGGTACAGTCGCTAAACGAGATGGGGGCGGGGCCGATCACCGTCGGGGAGCGCAGCGGCATGGGGGAGACCCGATCTGTCCTGGAACAGACCGGCTTATTTGATCTGTCTGACGAACTCGGTTTTGATGTGGTGGTGTTTGACGAATTGGCCGAAGCTGATTGGGTGATTCAACGGCCGGCAGGCTCTCATTGGGCCGACGGCTTCGCGGTGCCCAGGATGCTGCTGGAGAGTGATTGCGTGGTGCAGACCTGCAATGTGAAAACGCACCAGTACGGCGGGCATTTCACCATGTCGCTGAAGAATTCAGTGGGATTTGCCGCCAAAAGAGTGTCCAGCGGCGGCTACAACTACATGAGTGAACTGCACAGTTCGCCGGACCAACGGCGGATGATCGCGGAGATCAACACCGTTTACACGCCAACCTTGATAGTCATGGACGGTGTGGAAGCGTTCGTCGACGGCGGGCCTGCCGTGGGAACGAAAGTGGCCCCCGAGGTCATGCTGGCGGGCACGGACCGTATAGCTATGGACGCCGTTGGGGTGGCAATCTTGCGTCTTTTCGGCACCACCGCAGAGGTGAGCCGGGGCAAGATCTTTGAGCTGGAGCAGATCGCCCGGGCGGTAGAACTAGAGTTGGGAATTGATTCTCCGGCGAAGATCCAGTTGGTAACCGGAGATTCGGAGAGTGAATCGTTTGCCAGCGCGCTGCGCGATCTGTTGGACTAGCTATCGAGCGTAGTTTGAGGAGCTGTTTACTTCCAGCTGATCATCCAGCCGGTGCATTTATCCAACAAGACGCCCCGAGTCTCCTTGGGGCTGACTACCACCCATTGGGTGCATTTGATG
>JAHEEY010000259.1:4449-6782 GCA_024640485.1 Chloroflexota bacterium
GCTATCGAGCGTAGTTTGAGGAGCTGTTTACTTCCAGCTGATCATCCAGCCGGTGCATTTATCCAACAAGACGCCCCGAGTCTCCTTGGGGCTGACTACCACCCATTGGGTGCATTTGATGCACACCGCTCCCCATTCCTGACCGTCGACTGACAGACAGGTGAAGCCGCCTAATTGATGTCCTAGACTCGCTGCTCTTTGATCGGCCCTTTCCATCAGCGGTGTCAGCTCGTCATACCATTTAGCCGCCAGATCCTGCTGCATCTCATCGGTGCCAGCCAGGACATCCCTGGCGAACTGCGCGATCTTCTCCTGGGAGATGCTCTTGGGCATCGAAACCACTTCCTGCATCAGCTCAGCCAATGCCCGGGAGATGGTCTTGCTGCTGAGGGTGTCAAGGTGCTCCACACCGTCGTTGAGCTGGCCGATAATGCCCATCAGCCCCGTTTTCAACTGCCACAGTTCTGTTGTTGGATCTTTCTTCACGTCGCACCTCTCGGATATGGCCCCCACTGGTCAAAATCATCGAAAAGGATAGCCGTCGCCGGCAGCGCTGACCTGCCTGAGCAATGGAATGTTACCCTCACCCAACGGCGTTGCCAATGAGTCTTCCCGTCGAGGGCTGAGAAGGCACAGCGGCACTGGGGCGATCATCGCAGGATTGCTGAGTTGGATGGGGAAGATGCGGGCTAAATGAAGACCTCCTCGGCCGCCAAACTCAGCCGGCCGTCGATCATGGTCGTTCCAGGCCGTGGGCCTCCAGAAAAGCAAGATCGTTCAGCAGTTCAGCGGTGCTGCCGTCGGCCACCACCAGCCCCTCGTCCATGATAATCATCCGGGGGAAAAGCTCCCGCACCATCAGCATGTCGTGGCTGGCCACCAGCATGGTCACCGGCAGTTCGTCCAGCAGGTTGATCAATGCCCGGCGTGAACGGGGATCGAGGCCGGCGGTGGGCTCATCCAGCACCAGGATATCGGGATTCATAGAGAGCACGGTGGCGATGGAGACGCGTTTCTTCTGGCCGATGCTGAGATGGTGAGAGAGCCGTTCTTCAAATCCGTCCATCCCCACCTGGGCCAGTGCCCGGCTGACCCGATCCCGCACTTCCGCTTCCGGCACGCCCATATGGAGCGGGCCGAAGGCGACATCATCAAACACCGTGGGCGAGAACAGCTGGTCATCGGGATTCTGAAACACCAGCCCGACTTTGGATCGGATCAGCGGCAGGTTGGGTTTGATCACCGGCAGTCCGGCGACTTCTACCCCACCGTCGCTTCCCAGCAGCCCGTTTAGATGGAGCATCAAGGTGCTCTTGCCGGCGCCGTTAGGGCCCACCAGGGCCACCTTCTCCCCAGACGAGACGGTAAAAGAGACCCCGTTCAAGGCGGCATGCCCATCCGGATAGCTGAAGCGCAGATGCTCCAGGCATAGGGTCGGCGCGCCGGCGTCCTGGACGGGCGGCAGCGATTCGGGTGGTTGGGGATGATGTATAGGCATTGCGAACAGTCCTTATGGCCTCACAGCAGATGGCCGCTTAATTGAATAGCGATGATGAGCATCAGCGCCGCGCCGCCGATGCGCCAATCCTGAGCAGCCATCACGTGTGGGGTCATGGTCAGCAGTTGGCCCCGGTATCCCCGGGCGAGCATGGCGTTGTAGACCCGGTCGCTGCGCTCGAAGCTGCGCAGCAGCAGCTGCCCCACCATGCTGCCGGCCACTTTGGCCCGCCAGATCAAGGAGCCCCCGCCGCCGCCGCCAACCGGGGCGGCGCTGCGCGATTCCCTGGCCCGCAGCAGCCGCATCGCTTCATCAGCCAAGACAAACAGATACCGGTACATGAAACTGATGATGGCGATGAGGATGCGAGGCATGCGCAGATGCTGCAGGGCATGGAGCAGGTCGGGAAAGCGGCTGACCGTCGTCAGCAGGATGGCCATCTGCACGGAGAGCCAGCTGCGGGCCATGATGCTGGCAAAGCGGATAACTCCTGGTTGGGAAATAACGACAGTCCGCTCTCCCCAGCCCCAGATGGCCATGGTCGGGCCGGGCATGGTGAAGATGACCGTAATCGCCGCCAGGGCAAAGGGCAAGGCGATAAAGGAGCGGCGGAAGAGATAGCCTGGAGGAAGATGGGAGAGCTGGCCGGCCAGCAGCAGAAAGCCCCAGGCGACAGCAAAAGCGGCCCAGGCGCCATCGGGCAGCAGCCCGTTGGATAAGATGTAGAGGATGGTCACCAATACCTTGACCCGGGGGTCGAGCCGGTGGACCAGACTGTCGTGTTCCTTGTAGCGATCAAAGCTGCTGATGTGCATAGGGGTATTCTCGCCTGCCT
>JAHEEY010000260.1 GCA_024640485.1 Chloroflexota bacterium
CGCCAGCCTGGAGAGCTCCATTGACAAGGTGCTTTTCGGGAATATCCCTGACGCGGTGGTGAGGCAGAGCCACAAGCCGGTGGTGATCATCCGGCAGCCGCGCAGCCGGCTGGGCAATCTGATGGGCGTGCTGGCCTGGCAGATGCAGCGGCTGGTGCCCCGGCTTAATTTGGAGGCGCGCACGCAAGCGTATGTACGCATCCGAAAGAGCGCGCGCCCCAGCGCAGACTTCTTTATTTTGATCGCGCTGTCTTCAATGATCGCGGCGCTGGGGCTGCTGATCAGCAGCCCGGCGGTGGTGATCGGGGCGATGCTGGTGGCGCCGCTGATGTCGCCCATTGTGGGCGCCGGGCTGTCGGCGGTGCTGGGGGATGCCAGGTTCATGCGGCTGTCGCTGGGGGCGGTATTTCGTGGGGTGATGCTGTCGATACTGGTTGGCATGATCGCCGGCTTGACCCGTTTGGGCCAGCCGCTGACCCCGGAACTGCTGGCGCGGACGGCCCCCAGTTTGATGGATCTGGGCATCGCCTTGTTCTCTGGCATGGCCGGCGCCTACGCCTTGAGCAATTTCACGTCGGCAGCCAGCGCGCTGCCAGGGGTGGCTATCGCGGCGGCATTGGTGCCGCCGTTGGCGACGGTGGGTATCGCCCTGGTCACGGGCAACCTGCGGGAGTCGGCCGGGGCGCTGCTGTTGTTCACCACCAACCTGGTGGCCATCGCTTCCGCGACGGCGATCGTGTTCATCATTTTGGGCTTCCGGCCGACGCAGGGGGAGAAGCAGCGGCGGGAAATGCAGGCACGCAGCGCCCGGGTGGCATTGGGGCTGCTGGCGTTCATCGCGGCGCTGCTGGCTTATTCCACCTACCAGCTGACCCAAGAATCGGTGATCGAGACGCATATCAGGGAAGTGGTCAGCGAGAGCGTCAGCGAGGTGACCGGGGCGCGGTTGGTAAGCCCTGAGGACCTGCATATCGACGGGGCTTTCAAGGATACGACCGCGCCGCTGCTTATGGATGTGACCGCGCGGTCGACCAAGCAGATACCACACAGCCAGGTGGTTGAGCTGCAGGATGTGATCGGGATCCGGCTGCAGCGGACGGTGGGACTAAGGCTGACGGTGATTTTGGTGACTGAGTTGGACCCGGTAATGCCGCCAACCCATACGCCGACGGCGACCGCTACCAACACGGCGACGCCGGGACCGACGCCGACAGTGACCCAAACGGCCACGCCCATGCCGACTGATGAGCCAACGTTCACGCCGGAGCCGACGGCGGAAGAAGCGACGGTCACCGGTACGCCAACCGAGCCAGCGACGGCGGCGCCCACGGAGACGCCGACGCAAGTGCCCACGGCGACGCCGCAGACGGCGGCGGTGGCGTACGCGTACGGCCTGAATCTGCGCAGCGAGCCAAATCCGACCAGTGAGCTGCTGGGCTTTCTGGAAGAAGGGAGCGTGGTGGTGCTGCTGGAAGGAGAAGCGACAGTTGATGGTCAATTGTGGCGGCAGGTGAGCTTCGATGGGTTGGAGGGATGGCTGCTGCAAGGGTACCTGACGGCGCGGTAAACGAGGCATGGGGAAGGGCAAGAAAGGGCAGATCGGGCATTGACACAGAGATGAGTTGGGTTATAATTCCAGCTCGATTGGCCCTGTAGCTCAACTGGCAGAGCAGTTGACTCTTAATCAATTGGTTGAAGGTTCGAGTCCTTCCAGGGTCACCAAATTAAAACAGCCTTTGCCTAAATTCAGGCAAAGGCTGTTTTGTTTTCTCCGACTCAATGAGTTCATTCATTGGGACTGCCGGCCCAACCCGCCGTCTGCTGCCCAGGGCACCGAGTGGTACCGGCACTCAATCCCAGAGTAAGTCGACCGGCCAGGATAGTGACGGACTTTCCGGACCAGCCGACAGCTGAAACGGCTCTTGCCGCACACGCGCCAAAGCGGAACGGCGCACTCAGACCTGGATGATGCCCTGCTTCCAGGATCGTGGCCTTGCGACAGCAGTCCTGGAAGCTTCGCCCAAACCCAGGTGACCAGGCACCGTCTCTAGAAGCTGCAGCGCTGAACCGCTGCGGATGATCAGAGGCAGGAAGATGTGGTAGTCTGCCTGCTCCACGTTGATGGTCACTTCGGCAAGGTTGGAGGCGTCGGTTCCGTCATCTGCATAGTAGGTGAATGTGACAAGCCCTGTGATAGCGGCGGTTGGCGTGTAGACAAAAGAGCCGTCAGAGAGCAGCGACAGCAGCCCGGAGGCCGGCGGGGTGCCCAGGACCGCCTCAATCGGATCGCTTTCGAGGTCGCTGTCGTTGGCCAATACGCCGGGGGCGGCGACGACAAGGATCGCATGATTGGTGGTGGTGTAGCGATCGCTGCCGGCCACAGGGGGATCATTGACGCTGATCACGGTCACGGTCACCGCGGCGGTGGCAAAGCCGCTGCGGCCATCGGTGACGGTGTAGGTAAACACATCGCTTCCATAGAAGTCTGGGTCCGGGCTGTAGCTCAGGTTCGCGCCGCTGCCAATGGCGCTGCCGTTTGGGGGGTCGCCCACCGCGAATATCGCCAGGGTATCGCCGTCAACGTCGGTGTCACCAGCCAGCACATCCAATGCGTTGTCGACGCTATCTTCGGCTACGCTGAATTCGTCATCGTCGGCAAAGGGCAGATCATTGACACAGAGGACGTTCAGGGGCACGATAATCGGTTCGGACGAGTCAACTTGATCATAAGCATGGTAGGCAAAGCTGTCCACGCCGCAGAAATTCTCGTCGGGCAGATAGTCAAAGCTTCCGTCGCTGCGGAGGGTCAAGGTTCCACTGACAGCGTCGGTATCCAGGATGGCGGTGAGGCTGTCTAATTCCACATCGGTATCGTTAAGCAGCACGCCCGGCGACGGCACGGACAAGGTGCCGCTGTCTTCAGTTGTGGTATAAGCATCGGTCACAGCGACCGGGGGATCATTGGCCGCCAGGATTGTTAAGGCAACGGTAACGACCAGCGTCTCACTAATGCCATCGGAAGCGTGATAACTGAACCAGTCGCTGCCGTTGTAGTTCAGGGTAGGGGTATAGGCGAAAGCGCCGTCAGTTCCCAGGGCCAGCGTCCCGTGAGCGGGGAGATCGTCCAGCACAGCGGACAGCGGATCTTTATCTACGTCACCATCGTTGCCGAGGACGCCTGGGGCGGCGATGGTGAGGGTGATATCTTCGGTGGCGGTGTATCTGTCGGATTGGGCTACCGGCGAGTCGTTGACACAAGTCACGTTCAGATCAACGGACACGGTATTTGAGGCATCCAAACCGTCCCAGGCATGGTAGGTGAAGCTGTCGGTTCCACAGTAGTCAGGACCCGGCATATAGCCGAAGGCTCCGGACCAAACATCTGGAACGGCGCGGATAAATTTGAGGTCGCTGGTATCGCCGCGGAAGTAACTAACGGCAGGGGAGCCGTTGACCATGGCCAGCGAGGTGTGGCGGCCGACATCGCCGGCCGAATCCAGGGTGGTTGGCAGCCCCCAGTAGCGACCGTCGACATCCACCGCCTGCACAAACTTCAAATCATTGTTAAGTTCGTCCCAATAGCTGATGGCCGGACGGCCTTCGACGACGGCCAGGGAGGTGTATTGGCCGATGTTTCCAGCCGCATCCACAATGACCGGCGTTCCCCAACTGCTGCCGCTGGCGTCGTTGGCCTGCACGTAGCGCAGGTTGTACTCCATGCGCTCATAATAACTGATCGCCGGTTTGCCATTGACAATGGTCAATGACGTATCCCAGCCCAAATTGCCGTTGTCGAGGTCGTCGACGATGATGGGGGAGGGCCAGCTGTCGCCATCGGCGTCGTTGGCCCGGATGTAGCGCAGGTCATCACTGGGATTATCACCGTAATAGCTGGCGGCCGGGCGGCCGTCGACGACAGTCAAATGGCCAAAGGCGCCAGCGAGAGGGCCATCGAGGAAGACAGGAGTGCCCCAGGTGGTGCCGTCGGCATCAAGGGCCCGAACGTAATGAAGGGTGCCATGGGTGACATCATGGAAGAGAATCGCCGGCCGGCCGTTGACCACAGCCAGCGAGGTGGCCAGTTCGCCGACGTTGCCAGTGGATGACACAACGATTGGTGACCCCCAGGCCGCCCCGGTGGAATCGGAAGCGCGGACATACTTCAGATCGTCGTTGGTGGTGTCATAATAGCTGATCGCTGGATTCCCGTTGACAATTGCCAGCGAGGTCCACAGGCCGGTATCGTCGATGCTGGAATCCGCGGACACGGGAAGATCCCAATTTCCTCCGTCAGCATCCAGGGCACGGACGTACATCAAGTGTCGCAGTGGTGCACCGGCGTAGAAGCTGATGGCCGGATAGCCATCGACAATTGCCAGTGAGGTGTACTCACCCACCGTTCCGGTCATGTAGACAGTTTGTGGGGCGCTCCAGGCCAGTGAGGTCCCAAAAAGGCCGTTGGCAGGGGCAGTGTCTAGCACGGCCGTCAGGTTGTCGGCATCGACGTCACTGTCATTCACCAACACACCTGGTAATGAGGCGTTAAAGAGCAGATCTTCGGTAACCGTGAAGGTATCCGATATGGCCACAGGCGGTGTATTAATCGCCGCGGGGAAGCGGCGAGAGAAGCTGCTGGTACGCTGGGCCAGCGGGCTGCCGGAAAGGATTGCATCCGGCGGCGCAAATGCGAACAGATCGGAGCCAGGAGGAAAACTGCCAGGGCGCATTTCCGTGGATGGACGGCTGTGGATGGTGACGTCGAGAGGGTTGGCTGAGCCGGCCAGAGTTGGAGCGGCCCGCGCCGATGACTGCCGTAGGAAGGGTAATACCCATAGAATCGCCGTCAAGATCGCCAGTACGCGCATCAGCGCCGACAATACACTCCATCGCAGGTGTTTCTTGTTCAACGTTTGCTCCGTTTTCGACAATAAATTGGAAATGCTCGAGTAAAGGTCAAATTGTAGCTGTTGTAGGGAAGTGCAACAAGTAAATCCGTTGATACCGGGAAGTGGTCACACCATGGACTCGAGCGGGTGTCATATTTTGACAAGATCAGGCGCTTCCGGCCTGCATCTGCCGGCAGCTGCTGGGGTTTGATTGGGGGTTCCGAAATGACGGGGACACCGACTACGCAAAGTGGTTTGATACAAAGGAGTCACGCACGGTACAATAGGAATGTGAATGACGGCGTCGATAACTCTCGGGGCGGCGCGCCGCAGTTTATGCCGAATTGCGGCTTCTTCCACAACAAAGGAGCTCACAGTCAATGAAAACATCACAAGATCTGGTACCGCTTGGAAAAACCGACATCCTGATCAGTACCGTGGGCGTTGGGGCCTGGGCATGGGGCGACCGCATGATGTGGGGATATGGGGGCAGCGGCTACAGTGACGCCGATATCCGGGAAGCGTTTGATGTCAGCCTGGCCAACGGCACCAACTGGTTCGACACTGCCGAAGTCTACGGTATGGGCCGGTCGGAGAAGTTCCTGGGCAGATTTTTGCCCACAACCAGTAAAGAAGTGCTGGTGGCCACCAAGTTCTTTCCATTTCCGTGGCGGCTGAGCAGAAAATCATTGATCCGCAGGCTGGAGAAGAGCCTGGAACGGCTGCAGCTCAGCCAGGTAGATTTATACCAAATCCACATGCCCCTTGGGCGGTGGAGCAAGCCGCCGCATGTATCGGCATTGGCCGACGCGGTCAGCGCGGGCCTGACCCGGGCAGTGGGCGTTTCCAACTTCAATACGGAAAAAACGAAGCTGGCGAATGAAACCCTGCTAGCCAAAGGGGTGCCGCTGGCGTCCAACCAGGTCGAGTACAGCCTGTTTGACCGGCGGATCGAGAGAAATGGGCTGCTGGATTACTGCCGGGAAAATGAGATCACGGTGATCGCTTACAGCCCCCTGGCTAAAGGGATGGTGACCGGCAAATACGGCCCTGACAACCCGCCCCCCGGCCCTCGAAAACGGATATACCCCGCCGAAAAACTGCGACGGGCCCAGCCGCTGATCACGCTGTTGAAGGAAACCGGGGCAGCCCACGGGAAGACAGCGGCACAGGTGGCGCTCAACTGGACGATCTGTAAGGGAACTGTTCCCATCCCGGGGGCGAAAAACGGCAAGCAAGCTGCAGAGAACCTTGGGGCGATGGGCTGGCGGCTCAGTGCCGAAGAAGTGACCGCCCTGGATGAAGCCAGCAACGCGATCCCGTGAGGAAGTGATGCGGCAATGCAAAACAAGGCAGCCAATGGGATCCGCTGACTGCTGCATAAGCTGCCGCTGATCATGCTCCAACTGGGAGTTGGCCGATGTCCAGCCGGGAGACGGGCCACAACGCCCACATCGGCATCACCTCCCAAGCCCACACTTGGGAGAGTGCCATCGTCACCCTGACGGCTGACGACGCCGACAGCTCCCAGGAGATTCCGCTGCAGTCGGGGGTGAGCAGCCCAGGGATCAGTGTCAGTGGTGATATGCTCAATGTGAATACGGGCGTGTTAATGATTCCGAGGGTGACGACGGCGGTACGGAAGGGCTGACGGCGGTGAATGGAATGGTGATTTACAACATTACCACTGGGCGGGTGGAGGCGTATGAGTCGGGGGGATGGGTGGATTTGTAGGGGTGGAGCACTGGTTCACCTATACCATCAGGCTTTTACCAAAGTAGCTAGGAGGTCGAAAAGATAAGGGCATCTAGTTTCGCCTGGAAGCAGCGGCGGGCCGACGCTAAGTTGGAGAAACCGAGATAGGTG
>JAHEEY010000261.1 GCA_024640485.1 Chloroflexota bacterium
TCGCCCCAGCCGAGACCGTCTCCCATGCCATCTATCCCATCGCCCATAAGCAGAAGAAGAACCTGCTGGTTTCCTTGCTGCAGAATACCGCCACCGGCCGGGTGCTGATTTTCACCCGCACAAAATACCGGGCCCGCAACCTGGCCCGCGACCTGGAAAAAGAAGGGTTTCGGGCGGCGGCGCTGCAGGGCAATATGTCCCAAAACAAGCGCCAAAAAGCGATCAACGGCTTCCGCAGCGGCAGGTATGACATTCTGGCGGCGACCGATATCGCCGCCCGGGGTATCGACGTCACTGAGATTTCTCACGTGATCAACTTCGATATGCCTGACACGGTCGACGCCTATACCCATCGCATCGGCCGCACCGGTCGGGCCGAACAAGAAGGCGAAGCGTTCACCTTTGCTGTCCATGACGACCAGCCGATGGTATATGCCATTGAAAAAGCGCTGGGCGCCCGTCTGGAACGGCGGCGGTTCTCATCGTTCGATTACGGGGAATTCGACCCGGAATCATTGTTCACCTCACGCTCTTCGACACCGTCCCAAGGGCAGCCCCGCAGTAACGGCGGCAACGGCCGTTCCGGACAATCCCGTTCCTACCGCCAATCCAACGGCGGCAGCAACGGCAATCGCAACAGCGGCGGCAGCAATGGCGGCAATCGCCGCCGGCCGCAGCAGCAGCGACAGGCATCTGCTCGCAACCAAGGAGGCCAGCGATGAGCCCACAACCAAGAAATGACATCCGAAACATAGCGATTATCGCCCACGTTGACCACGGCAAGACCACCCTGGTGGATGGCATGCTCCAGCAGACCAACGTTTTCCGCACAAACCAGACCGTTTCCGAACGGATTTTGGATTCCAACGATTTGGAGCGGGAACGGGGCATCACCATTCTGGCCAAGAACACCAGCATCGAATATGAAGGTGTGACCATCAATATCGTGGATACCCCTGGACATGCCGACTTCGGTGGCGAAGTCGAGCGAGTCGTCAACATGGTTGACGGCGTGCTCCTGCTGGTAGACGCGGTAGAAGGGCCTATGCCTCAAACCCGTTTTGTGCTGCGCCAGGCGCTGAACAAGGGAACCAAAGTCGTCGTGGTGGTCAATAAGATCGACCGCCCGGCGGCACGGCCTGACTACGCGGTTAACGCCACCTTTGATCTATTTATCGATCTGGGCGCCACCGAAGAACAGGCCGATTTTCCGGTCATCTACACCCGGGCGTTGGAAGGGATTGCCGGCTATACGCCTACTGAACTGGCCAGCAACCTGAAACCGCTGTTCGATACCATCATCAAATACCTGCCGGCCCCAATGGTTGACCTGGACGGGCCTACCCAGATGCTGGTCACCACCCTGGAATACAGCAGCTATGTGGGCAAGATCGCCATCGGCCGTCTGAACCAGGGCAGCATCCGTGCCGGCCAACAGATCATGCGGATGACCGCCGCCGGCGAACTGCTGCCGGGTAAGATCACCAAGCTGTACACCTTCCGCGATTTGCAGCGCCAGGAGCAGCAAGAGATCCACGCCGGCAATATCATCGCCGTCGCTGGTATTCCTGACATCAGCATCGGCGATACCCTGGCCGATCCTTTAGATCCCCGGCAGCTGCCCCCCATCACCGTAGAAGAACCTACTGTCCGGATGACCTTCCGGGTCAACGACAGCCCCTTCGCCGGCCGGGAAGGCAAATATGTCACCAGCCGCCAAATTCGGGAACGGCTGCTGCTGGAGCTGGAGAGCAATGTGGCCCTGCGCGTTGACGAGATGGAAAAAGCGGGTGAGTTCATCGTCTCCGGACGAGGCGAACTGCATCTGGCGGTACTCATCGAGACGATGCGTCGTGAGGGGTATGAATTCGCGGTCAGCCGTCCGGAAGTGATTTTCAAAGAGAGCGAAATGGGGATGCTGGAGCCTGTAGAAATGGTGTTCCTGGAAGTGCTTCAGGATTACTGGGGCCCGGTCACCGAGATGTTAGGCAAGCGGCGCGGCCGGCTGCAGAACATCAAGTACGGCGACGACGGCACCGTCTACAGCGAATACCTGGTGCCCACCCGCGGCATCTTGGGTTTCCGCCAGCCGTTCCTGACCGCCACCCGCGGTACTGGCATCTTCCACACTCTGTTCCATGAGTACCAGCCGTTCGCTGGCGCCATCGAACGTCGTGACCTGGGCTCGCTGGTCTCCATGGTCACCGGCCCGCTTAGCGGCTATGCCCTACATCACCTCACCTCCCGCGGCATCTTCTTCATGGATCCGCCGGTAGAAGTGTACGCCGGGCAGGTAGTGGGTGAGCATATCCGGGATGATGAACTGGTGATCAACGTCTGCCGCACCAAGAATCTAACCGGCCACCGCGCCGTCCCCAGAGGGATCATCGAAGCGCTGCCCGCCTGCCGGCCGATGTCGCTGGACGAAGGGATCGAATGGCTCCACGAGGATGAACTGCTGGAAGTGACCCCGGAGTCGCTGCGCATCCGCAAGCGTGAACTGCGCCACGAAATACGGCAGAAAACCGCCAAACGAGACGGCAAACTAACCGTTGAGTAGCGGCTTACCTGCCAGCCAACCACAGAACTAACCAGAGTGCCGGGTTTCCTTGAGGAGCCCGGCATTTTTTGTCTCTCGCGCCTCTCCAACCGGCCAGGATCAAACCAATAGCCAAGCGGAGATGATTCCTCCTCCCGGCACCTTATAACCAGGATAGCCGCGGAGTGTTGAACCGATTTCTGCGACAGCTTCTCCGCATTTGTGCTACTCTATAGTTGGAACCGGTTAGCCGGTCGCGAATCGCGCTCCGGCCCTGGACAACCACTTACCGTTCAACCAGGAGTCAATCGTGACGGAAAATAACACCCCTAAACGCTCTGTCTTTCGCCGCTTTGTTGTCGTCTTTTTCCCGGCCCTCATCTTTCTATGCCTGGCAGCTGCCGGGATAACTGCCCTGAGCAATCGCGAGCTGCCGAAGGGCCAAGAAATGAACGATCAGCTGCAGCCGCTGGAGATCGCCACCATCCAGGAGGCTGCCCATCTCAAAGCGGCGCTGGGGGAATCGATTTGGCCCGGCTGGGGACAGGCGGAGATCCCCACGCTCATTTTCAACGACGCCTTTGCTTTTCTGCTGGACTTCCCTGATCCGCCCCCAGGTTGGGATGTCGCCGATGGGTCGTTGGGGCTGTACCGGCGGCCGCTATCACAGCTGCCGGAAGAGCCGCAAAACTTCGCGCTACAGGTTGGGGAGCAGTGGGTGACCAGCTTCACCGGCCGCGAAGGGGGCAAGGCGTACCTGATGAACGGGGTCAACGAGCTGCTGCCGGAGGCGGCCCAGGCGATTTTCCCATACAAGCTGCTGTTTCGTTTCATGCTGCCGACGGATCAATACATCGCTGCCCTGCTGCATGAATCTTTCCATGCCTATCAGGCGACGGTGGCCCCAGATCGATTCGATGCCGCGCTGGCGGTGTATGCACATGAGCCCCAATATTGGCAGGCTGACGCCGGCATGCACGAAGAGTGGGATGCGGAGGTGGCGCTGCTGGTGCAGGCGGTGGACGCGGACAGCGACCAGGAAGCGGCCGAGCTGGCCCGCCAGTTTCTGGCACAGCGGGCGCAGCGGCGAGAGAGCCACCAGCTGGCCCCAGAGCTGGTCCTACTGGAGCAGCAGATCGAATGGCTGGAAGGAACGGCGATGTATATTGAATTCAGCAGCTGGCGAGCGGGATCGGGATCGACTGATTACCAGCCGCTGGCCAGCCTGAATGATGACCCCGATTTTCACGGCTACGATGGCTTCGAAAGCCATTGGTCCCGGCAGCTGGGGGAAATGAAGCGACAGGCCACCGGAGATGCCGAGATCCGCTTCTATTTCAACGGCATGGCCCAGGGGATGCTGTTGGACCGGTTGATGCCGGCGTGGAAAGCGCAGGTGTGGGAAGAAGGTATCTGGATGGAAACGCTGTTGGCTGAAGCGGCCGGCGGCTGAATGGGAGCCCAACATCAAATGTAGACGCGGCAGGTGGCAGCCGGCGCCAGCGAACCGCCTCTGCAGGAAAGAAGCGGTTCGCGTTACAACTGGCTAACAATTATCCTTTTGCTCACCATCTAGGGCTGCGGCGGCGGACCGGCATCTACGGGAATGGGTGGGCCGTCAGGCAGCCGCCGCAGATAATCACAGCTGACAAACCTGATATCCTCCCACACATACAGCTGGGCCTCAAAGGTAGGGATATCCTTGATCCACCGCTTGTTTCCCGCCTCCAGGGCATAGATGTGCGGGCTGGCCGTACATTTCAACAGCAGATGAATCGGCGGCCCTTCCTCGAAATCATCCAGGAATGAATCTTCCACCTCATGGACCTGAGACCACTCATATTGGTACGATTCAAAGGCATCGAGGGTGCTGATCCAGCGCCGCTGGTTGTCCTGGAGCACATAGACTTTCTCGCCGCTCCCTTTGAGCAGCAGGCCGTCTCTGATGATCAAAGCGGCACTGTCAGGCATCGCTCGAGCCAGATTGGTACCGTACCGGTCGAAGGGGATGTTGACGATGATGACCAGGCCGATCAAGATCAGAAACAGCCGGAAGAGCATGCGGTCCAGATGAACCGAAGGCTGCGGCTCGAGCGGTGATTCTTCCACAACGGCGAAAGCCTCCTCAGCGAAATCTTCATCAGCGGGCAGTTCCGGCTCAAGAGGAGCGACGGGCGGTGCTGCCTCGGGCATGCTGAGCCGCGGCGGTTCCACGGCAGCTTCAGGCGGCGGCAGCTCCTCACTCTCAACGGATGGCGCTCGATCCGGCTCGCTTTCTCTGGACAGCTGCCGTTCCTTCAGGGCGTCGAGCAGCAAATCCAGGATTTGATCACTCACGTTCAGTTCTTTTTGGTTCATGCTGCCCCCTATCGAACGACGAAGAAGCCCAGGATTTCACCCAGGCTGGCGAATATATTGACGTAGAAATTGCCCCCCAATTGGCGGAACAGCTCAAAATCCATGCTGGGAGCGCCGATAAACGGCCGGATGGTCCAGGCCATCTGGCTGCCCACGAACGCATAGACCACCATCCACAAGCGCAGCACCCAGCGGCGGGCGCTTTCACCTGTGCGGCCGCTGCTGGAGACAATCCGCATCCCCTGGCTCAGAAAGACGACGCCCATCCCCCCGGAAATGGCGAAGATGGCCACGTTGAGCAGCTTGAAAAACTGGTATTGGCTGGTGGTCAGCAGGAAGAAGAGGCTGATGGGGGCAAAGCTGAGCAGCAGCACCGCGGTCACGGTAATCGCGGTCAAGATGAGGGTCACATTTTGGGTCAGGCTCTGATTAGAACCGTACAGCACGTTGAAGAAATACAAGGTGGGGGCACAGACCAGCAGTGTTGCCAGGAAAAGCAAGGGCAGCTTCACCGCCGAACTCAACGCCTGCAGCAGGCTGTGGGTCGAGCCCATCACCGCCCCATACAAGGCGAAAAAGGCGACACAGGAGATCAGCATCGCCCGCATCTTGGCACGAAGTTCAACACCATCCCTGATTTCAGTGAAGAAATGGTGCCGGTCTCTCAAAATGCTTTCAATCACAGCAAGATCGTTCATTCAAGCCTCCGCGATGATGTCAGCAGGGTCAGGCGCCTGGCAGGCAGCCTCTTACCATCTGCTAAACGTTGGAAACGCGACAAATAGAATACTTAAAGCCCAAAAGAATCCCCAACCTGCCAAGGCATATCGCCATTGGCGAAACTGGATCAGCGGCAGCAGCAGCGCCGCCACAGCGATGATCCAGAAGGCGGGGCGGATCAGCAGCTCCTGCCAGCCCAAGGCGGTGCCGTCAGGAGCGAAGATGAGCCAGCGGAGCACCAGCGTAGCCAGCACCGGCAGAGCGCAGGCGACGATGGCATCGGCCGATTCCCAGCCGAGATGCAGATCCTGCAGGGCACTGCCCACCTCGTCGCCGCCGAACCGTTGGGCCACTGAGATCAGCGCCTCAGATTCATCGAATCCCCGCTCCCTGGCCTCGTCTACCGCATCTTCCAGGTGGGAACGGATCTCCAGCAAGAGCTCATGCTCAGTTTGGCTGCTTAAATCCAAATGGGCCCGGATCTGGGCCAGGACAGAGTCGATAGTGATCTCTTTCATTCAGCCGTCTGCGCCGCCCCCAAACCATCGGTATCTGACAGCATCTCCTGCAGTTTCCGGATGAAAAGCTGCCAATCAGCCGACTGGGTTGCCAGCATCTCTCGCCCCTGAGAGGTGATGTTGTAATATTTGCGGCGCCGGGCGGAATCGGTTTTCTGCCATTCGCTACGCAAAAGCCCCTCCTTCTCCATCCGGTGCAGGGTCGGGTACAGCAGCCCCTCTTTCATCTCGAAGTAGCCGCCGCTGCGGCGGTCGAGCTCTTGGCTGATCAAATAGCCGTACATCGGCTGGTCAGCCAGCAACGTCAAAATCAAAATCTCCGTACTCCCCTTGCGGATCTGGTTTCGCAAGGACATCATTGCCTCCTCGCTAATACATAATTTAGTGATGTATAACAGTGTAGAGCCGAACATCCTTGGTGTCAAGTGAGAAAATCAGCCGTGGAACAGCCGGCACGCTTGCGCCGCCAGCAGCTGCTCAAGTATGATTGCGATTGATCAAGCCCACGGTTGCCATCTAGTCGGGGACCATGGCGCAGCAGACTGCGGCGAAGACAGTTTCAGCCGGGTTCACAGCCGGCTAAGGAGC
>JAHEEY010000007.1:0-10997 GCA_024640485.1 Chloroflexota bacterium
GACCCAGGAACTGATAGATGCCCAGGTGGCTCGGAGCTGGGGTCAGCAGCTGATTCGAGGCTGGAGTCACGGCTGGATCGAGGCACCAGAACGAATCGGAGCCAAAATCGCCGGCCTGCTGGGAGCCAAGGCGCATGAGTTGATCGTAGCGGACTCCACCTCGGTCAATCTGTTCAAACTGGCCCTGGCCGCTCTACTGGCCCGGCCCGAGCGGCACAAGATTGTTACTGATGATCTCAACTTCCCCTCCGATTTGTACGTGCTGCAAGGGATATGCCAGCTGCTCAAGAGACCTTGCCGGGTCGAAGTAGTTAAGTCTACGGATAGTATTCATGGACCGATGGAGGGGCTGGGTGAAGCTATCGATGAAGATACCGCCCTGGTCACCCTATCCCACACCGTTTTCAAGAGCGGCTATACCTACCCGATGGCGGAGCTCACCCAGTTGGCCCACAAATCCGGCGCCTTAACTCTGTGGGACCTGAGCCATTCAGCAGGCGCGCTGCCGGTACAGCTCAACCAGTCCAAGGCCGATCTGGCGGTTGGCTGCACTTACAAATATCTCAATGGCGGCCCCGGCGCCCCGGCATTCCTATACGTGAGAGAAGATCTGCAAGATCAGCTGGGAAACCCGATTTCCGGATGGATGGGGCAGAAGAACGCTTTCGAATTTGGACTGGATTACCAGCCGGCAGCAGGCCTGCGCCATTTTCTCAGCGGCACGCCGCCTATCCTGAGCCTATCCGCGATTGAGCCGGGCGTGGAGCTGATCTTGGAAGCCGGCATCGAGCAGATCCGCCGGAAATCGGTCCAGCAGAGCGAATACCTCATCGCCTTGTGGCGGCAGAAACTGGCCCCCCTTGGATACACGCTCAATTCGCCCGAAGATCCCCGGCAGCGAGGCTCCCATATTTCCCTGGGCCACCCAGAAGGGCTGCGCATCGATCTGGCGCTGATCAACGAGATGAATGTACTGCCCGACTTCCGCTACCCCGACAACATCAGGCTGGGTATCACCCCGTTGTACACCAGCTTCGCGGACATCTACCATGCCGTCGATCGGTTGGCAAAGGTGGTTGAAGATGGCCTCTACCATCGTTATTCCACGGAAGGCATTGCCGTGACCTGACGGGCGAAAAATCAGTATCAAGGGGTGCCGCCGCCAACTTCAGACAGTGGATTATCCATTCCCAGAAAAGCCGTTATAATTCCCGACATGAAATCCGTGAACAAATTCCAGGCCGACGATGGTCGCACAGCCTACTGCTTCCCAGTTAGGTCGTTTCCAGGGCTAATCAGCAACATCTACGTCATCGATGACGGCAATCAGCTGATCCTGGTGGACTGCGCCTCTGGTATCGGCAGCGCCAATGATGAGCTGGTCGCCGGTTTTGCGGCCCTATCGGAAGCATACAATCGGTCGATTAGCCTATCGGACATCGGCACCATCCTGATCACCCATGGCCATATCGACCATTTCGGAGGGCTGCCTTTCGTCCGGCAGCACACCGATGCGGCTGTCGGTATTCACCTGCTGGACCGGCGGGTGATCTCGAATCACGCGGAAAGGCTGCTGTTCTCATCCCGCCGCCTGGAGAATTTTCTGACCAGCGCCGGGGTTTCAGAGAAATATCAGCAGAGCCTGATGAATATGTACCTCTTCTCCAAGAACCTCTACAGCTCCATGCCGGTGCAATTTCTGCTGGAAGAAGGAACCCCTGCCCCTGGCGGCATTGAGGTCTTTCACGTGCCCGGTCACTGCCCGGGGCAGGTCTGCCTGAAAATGGGTGATCTGCTGTTCACGGCAGACCATATCCTTTCCCGCACCACCCCCCACCAGGCGCCGGAAAGCATCACCAACAACATGGGGCTGGGCCACTACCTGGACTCGCTGACCAAGATTCAAAGGGTCGCTGGGGTCCGCCTTGGCCTTGGCGGCCATGAAGACCCTATCGTAGATGTGGCCGGCCGAGCTGAAGAGATCAAACAAGTTCACCTGGAGCGCCTGGAGAAGATATTGGGAATCTGCCAAACCCCGAAATCGATTGCCGATATCAGCCGGGATTTATTTGGCAAAGTCGAGAGCTATCACGTGCTGCTGGCGCTGGAAGAGACAGGCGCCCATGTAGAATACCTTTATCAGCGAGGAGAGCTGGCCGCGGCCAATCTGGATGAAATCGAGCGGAACAGCCAACCCGTCGTTGAATACGTCGCTACTTAGCCAGGCGCTTTCCCCTACCCCAACCCCAACACCGATTATGCTAGACCAACCATCCATTAACAGTGCCCTGCTCCAATGGTGGGACCGCGGCCATGCGGCACTGCCCTGGCGAGAGAATCGCGATCCATACCGAGTATGGGTCGCGGAAATCATGCTGCAGCAGACCCAGATCAGCACGGTCATCCCGTATTATGAACGCTGGCTGGACCGATTCCCAACGGTCGCCGCCCTGGCAGAGGGATCATTAGACGATGTCTTGAAGCTGTGGCAGGGGCTGGGGTATTACGCCCGAGCCCGCAACATGCACCAGGCGGCCCGGGAAATCATGGATCAGTACAATGGGAAGCTGCCCTCAACAGTAAAAGAGTTGATGGGCCTCAAAGGGATCGGCCGCTATACCGCCGGCGCTATCGCCTCTATTGCTTTTGAACGGCAAGCGCCGATCCTGGATGGCAATATCGTCCGAGTCCTCAGTCGGCTGGTAGATCTGGACCAGGATGTGACCCTCTCCCGCACCAAGAACCAGCTGTGGCATTTGGCAGAAACCCTGGTTCCAGCCAACCGTCCCGGAGAATTCAATGAGGCCCTGATGGAACTGGGCCAGCGGCTCTGCCTGCCGGCTAAACCCAACTGTCAGATCTGCCCATTTTCCTCATTATGTAAAGCCAAAGAACGGGGGACCCTGTTGGAGCGTCCGGTACGCCCTCCGCGGAAGAACACTCCCCATTTTCACGTCGCTGCCGGCGTTATTTGGCAAGGGAGCCAGTCCGGACCGAATGCACCCTTCTTGATCGCTCAAAGGCCGCTGGACGGCCTTCTAGGGGGCTTGTGGGAGTTCCCCGGTGGCAAACTGGAAGATGGCGAGTCGCTTCCCGAAGCGCTGCACCGGGAAATCCAGGAAGAGCTGGCCATGGAGATTGAAGTGGGGAAGCCGCTGATCCGCATCAAACATGCTTACACCCATTTCCGCATCACCCTGCACGCCTTCCACGCAATCCACATTGACGGCGAGCCCCAGCATCTGGGCGTTGCTGATCACGCCTGGGTCACCCTGAAAGAGTTGGATCAATACGCCTTCGCAGTCACCGACTTAAAAATCATCAATGCCTTAAAGGAGGAAATGATGGGGCGCCTCAGCTGAGGCTCCTCTCATTTGCCATGGATTCCAAAGCACTACCTAATATCGTCATTCTCGGAACCCTGTGGGGCACCAACCTGGTGGTAGCCCGACTGGGCATCGGTCAATTTGATCCGGTGCTGTTTGTCGGGCTGCGGCTGCTTCTAGCCAGTCTTGGATTCGTGCTTGGCTACTTGCTCCTGCAGCGACGACTGCCTAAAGATCGCCAGTTCTGGCGGCACGCAATGATGCTGGGGATCTTCGGAACGGCATTTCCGATGACCGTCACGATCAGCTCGCTGCAGTTTCAATCCAGCGGCGTGACCGCGCTGCTGCTCACTGCCACCCCCGCCATCGTGGTCCTAATGGCTCACTTCATGCTTCCAGACGAGAAACTCAACCGGTATAAAGGGGCCGGAATCCTTTTGGCGCTTGGCGGTGCCTTGCTGCTGATTCTCAGAGGGGAGAGCGGCTTGCCGGATGTCAGCCAGGCCAGCCCCATCGGCTATATCTTGATTATCTCAGGCATGCTTTCCGAAAGCCGTATGGCGATCTACGTCCGCAAACACATGCAGAATCTCGATCCCTTTGATGTCACCAGTGTCCGCCTGGGGACCGCGGCATTGATCGTCTTACCAGTGGCTTTGCTCTGGCGCGGTGCTGACTTTACCCAGGTCACCAGCATCGGCGTCACCGCCCTGATCTTCACCGCAATGGTCGGCGCTCTCGGCGGACAGTTGATGTCATTCTATGTCACCAAGCGGTTCGGTGCCCTGGCCTTTTCCATGACGTCCTATATCATCCCTCTGGTAGCTGCCATCACCGGGGTCATTTTGCTAGATGAAGTGATCACCTCCGGCATGGCCGCCGGCATGGTATTGATCGGATTAGGCATCACTCTAATCAACCGGTTCGGCTAGCCCAATCGCGCCGCCATCGTTTGGATAGAGACAAAGAGAAGAATCCTATGGCAAAAGACAGCCCGAAAACGCACCGGAACCTGGTGCTCTATGAGATCTATGTACGAAATCACGGCAGGAGCGGCAGCTTCGCGGACATCACCGCGGATTTGCCCCGCATCCGGGAAATGGGCGTCGACGTCATCTGGTTCATGCCGATTCACCCTATCGGCAAGATGAACAAAAAGGGAGAGCTGGGATGCCCTTATTCCATTAAAGATTACCGTGACGTCAATCCGGAATACGGCACCAAGAGGGAATTCGAGTTGTTATGTCAATATGCGCACGCTCTGGGCCTCAAGGTGATGATCGATGTGGTCTTCAATCATACCGCTCACGATTCACGATTGGTGGTGGACCATCCAGAATGGTACCATCGGGATTCCGACGGCAGCCCAGCCAGTACAGTGCCGGAGTGGAGCGATGTCATCGACCTGGTCTACGACGATCCGGCATTGTGGGATTATCATCTGGAAACCTTAAGACAATGGGTTGAGCTGGGCGTGGATGGCTTTCGCTGCGATGTGGCGTCAATTGTGCCGCTGCCGTTCTGGCAGCGAGCCCGGGCAGAAATCGCCCAAATCAAGCCGGACTTCATTTGGTTGGCTGAGTCAACCCATGCCAGTTTCATCATCGACCGCCGCCGTCGTGGATTGAGCGGCTGGTCGGACGGCGAACTCCACTCAGCCTTCGATCTGTCCTATGACTATGATATTTGGGCTGTGTGGGAAAAGGCTGTCTCCGATGCGGAGGCGGTACCGCTGTACACCAGCATGCTTGAGCTGCAAAAGAGCATCTACCCCTCTCATACCATCAAGATGCGCTGCGTCGAGAACCATGACCAGCCGCGAATCATCAGCCGGGCCCCCAGCCAGGCGCAGGCGCTGGCCTGGACTGCGTTCCAGGCGTTCAATGAAGGGGCTTTTCTAATATATGCCGGACAAGAGTCGGCTTGCACCCGCACGCCAAGCCTGTTTGACATCGACAAAATCAAATGGGGTAATTACTCACTGCAGACATACTTGACCCAGTTGTGCCAGCTGAAGAAAGATCCAGTACAGATCGGCGGCGCCTTTCGAGTGATCAGTTCCACGCCGGGCATCAGCGCCATCTGGCAGGCTGAGGGAGAGGCACTATACGGGCTGTTTAATGTTGCCGGAGTCGTTGATGCCGTTCCCACACCCCTACCCGATGGCATGCATACTGATTTGCTGAGTGGGCTGTCATTGACGGTACAAGGGGGAGAAATGGCGCTGCCTGATGCAGCCGTGATTATCCGGTACCCGGGTGTCCTGGAAATTACACCACTGCTGCAGCCCCAAATGCTGCTCTAGCTGGATCCCCTTCGGTGAGCCGGTGCCTAATCGATGCCAGCTCCCTATCGATTACTCATCCCCGAGACAGGTGCCTACCCGCCGGGCGCTTTGAATCCATGGGTGATCCAACGGGACGCATTTTCGCTTGCCAACCACGTCTTCCAAGGGGATCGGAACAGCACTCTCCCCTCGTGAAGCGACCATCACCCCAAAGACCCCTTGATCGATCAGCGAGGCGCATTCGGACCCCAATCTGGTAGCCAGCAGCCGGTCGGCAGCCGACGGCGTTCCTCCCCGCTGCAGGTGGCCCAGGATGGTCACTCTCGATTCCAGCCCGGTCAGCTCTTCCAGCTTGTTTGCCGCTCGCAAGGTGCTGCCGGCACGCCGCTTTTCGATCTCCGCCAGCTGGACCGCGGCAGCCTCAATTTCCTCATCAGTGACTGCGTTCTGCCTGCTCTCCTCGGCTGCCTGCAGCTGGGCGGCCACTTCCTGTGACATCGCCCCTTCAGAAATCGCCACAATGCTGAACCGGCTCCCCTTCCGGCTGCGACGCCGGATAGCGTCAGCCACAATCTCAATATCAAAGGGGATTTCCGGGATCAGGATCACTTCAGCGCCCCCGGCCACACCCGAGCCCAGCGCCAGCCAGCCAGCGTTGTGACCCATCACTTCTACCACAATGATGCGGTGGTGGCTGTGGGCGGTGCTGTGCAGCCGGTCGATCGCTTCGGTGGCGATGCCTAGCGCGGTGTCAAAGCCAAAGGTGACATCAGTCATGGCCACGTCATTGTCAATTGTTTTGGGCAGGGTGATGATATTCATCCCCTTTTGGGACAGTCGATAAGCGTTCTTCTGGGTGCCGCCGCCGCCCAGACAGACAAGGGCGTCCAAATGGTGATCGTGGTAGGTGTCGAGCATCACATCGGTCATATCCAACAGCTGCCCGCCCACCGGCATCTTATGCGGCTTGTCTCGGCTGGTGCCCAGGATAGTGCCGCCCAGGGTTAGAATCCCGGCCAGCTCCTGGCTCCCCAGCCGGATGGTACGATTCTGCATCAAGCCGCGGAATCCGTCGCGGAAACCGATGATCTGCATATCAAAGGCGCCGATCCCGGCTTTGCCAACCGCACGAATCGCGGCATTCAAGCCAGGGCTGTCGCCTCCCGCCGTAAGTATCCCCACAAGTTTCGTCACCACACTATCCCTCCACGTTAATTGCGTTGTTCAGACAAATCGGTTCAGGGCATCTTTCAAGCCGACCCGGTTTGGATCGGCCAGGTCAGTTCATGCCAGTAATTGACCCCGAATGACGGTGACAGCCTGTCCCTGCAGATACACGCGGCCTTGCCCCAGGCGCACTCTCAATGCCCCGCCTCTAGGAGATAGCTGACGAGCGGTCATCACCTCTTTTCCTAATCGTCTCGACCAATAAGGGGCCAAACAGCAGTGGGCAGAACCGGTCACCGGATCTTCATCAATACCTATCGCTGGCCCAAAGAAACGGGAGACGAAGTCGACCCCTTGGGCGCTGGACAGGCAGGTCACTATGACCCCACGTACCGGCAAATCAGCCAATAGGGCCAAATCAGGGTTGAGCTGCTGAAGCTCCTCTTCAGAGCCCAGTTCCACGATGTAGTCAAAGCGGTTCCGACCCACGTAGGTGGGGAGTACACCAAGCGCCGCCAGCAGCTGTTCCGGCGGTTCTGCTGTCACTGCCGGCTCGATTGGGAAATCCAATTCGATCCAATCCCCTCGTTTGCTGCCCCGCAGCACCCCGCTTTTGGTGTGAAAGATTGCCGTTTCTTCAGGTGCCAGCAATCCCTCCTGCCACAAGATGTGGGCCGCGGCCAAGGTGGCGTGGCCGCATAGATCGACCTCGGTGGTGGGCGTAAACCAGCGCAGGCTGTACCCGTCAGACAAGGGCAGCAAAAAAGCGACTTCAGACAGATTCATTTCCTGGGCCACCTGGCGCATCCAGCTGTCAGCCTGAAGTTCGCTCAGAAGAAATACGCCCGCCGGATTCCCGGTAAAGGGAGTGTCGGTAAAGGCGTCAACTTGAAACATCTCCACATTCATTTCGTTTTCCTTGTGCTGCCTGCATCTGGGGAAACAGCTGCCCTATGCCCGTTGATGCCAGGCCGCCAGCAGTTCAGCTTCTCGCTTTGCCGACAGGCCGCCGCGCCATTGATAATCTTCGGCTCGACTCCCCTGCCAGGCCAAAGTATCGGCTATTGTCTCTTCCAGCGGCCTGAACACCAATCCAGCAGCGATCGCTTTGCGGCAGTCGACGCGCTCCAGGCCGATGAACGCTTCCGGTACCCACAAAGGCATTTCCGTATACGCCTCCACCTGGTGCTCCTCAAGGAACGACTCGCTCACCCAGGTAAACGAAGCGTCGCTGCCGCTGATCTGCCGGCATTGGTCTAGCACACTCCCCATCCTCAGCGGCTCTGCCGGCCCGGCGAGGTTGTAGGTGCCGGTCAGCCATGCCTGGACAGCATGCAGAATCCATTCAGCAAGGTCGCGGACATCGACAATCTGCACCGGGTGTTCCGGTTCCCCAGGCGCCAGCACCTCGCCCCCTCTCGCCACACGATAGGGCCAGTAGGTGAAGCGATCGCTGGGATCGTGAGGGCCGACGATGAGCCCCGGACGGACCAACAAGGCGCGGTCTCCTTTGGAGCCGGCAGCCATCGCCCGGCTGACCGCCTGTTCACACAGAACCTTCAAAGGCCCGTAACTCGCTTCGGTGATCTCCTCGAGGGCCTCATCTTCCATCGTCGCCAGGGTCCCGTTTTCATCCAGGTCAGGCGCAGAAGGATCGGCATAAACCGATATCGAAGAAATGAAGGTGTAATGGTCCACAGCGTCAGCCAGCAATTCAGCCGATTGGGAAACCACTCTGGGGAAGTAGCCGCAGGTATCGATAACGGCGTCCCACCGCCGCCCTCGCAGCGGTTCAAGCCCTCCATCCCGATCTCCCACCAGCTGTTCAATCTCTGGGTATAGATCGGGGTTGCTCTGTCCTCTATTGAACAGCGTCAGTTCATGACCAGCGGCTGCGGCGGCATCCACCACAGCCCGCCCCAAAAAACGGGTTCCACCAATAATCAGCAGTTTCATCGAACACTCCAACAGCTGCCGGGTGCATGAGCGATTACCGCCTGATTCTGCCGGCTCAGAGATCGTACTGAATCAAGCATACCAGAGTGCCGCCGACTGTCTAGCCTTTTCCCCCGAGTTAAAGGTAAAATACCTATGATCAATCGTTGCCTGGCGGAAATGCCGCCCCGAATCAGGCTGACTGGCCGGCGAATTCAAAGCCAAGGCCAACCGCAGGGACGGAAAACCGAACCATTATTGTGACAAGTTCCAGACCTCTTGAGACACGGAGACCATGATGAAAATTAACGCGATCCAGGGAAGCATCCAGTCAGCCGAAGCTGACACCCTCATTGTCAACCTCTTTGAAGGCATTACCTCGCCAGCCGGGGCAACCGGCGCGATCGACACGGCGCTGAAGGGCGCCATCAGCGAGATGATTGCCAACGGCGACCTGAAGGGCAAAGGGGGCGAGGTCGCTGTCCTTTACCCCCGCGGCGCGATTCCAGCCAAGCGGGTGTTGGTGGTAGGCCTGGGCAAGCAGAATGAGTTCAACCTGGAAGCCGCCCGGCAGGCAGCCGCAGCCGCGATTACCCGGGCCCGGGATCTCAATGCCAAAGAGGTTGCCACCATCGTCCACGGCGGCGGGATCGGCAAAATGGAGCCGGCAGCCGCAGCCCAGGCATTGGTGGAAGGGTCGCTGTTGGCCCTTTATCAATATGATGCCCCCAAACAGCAGGCCGAAAAGCCAAACCAGATCAACTCTTTGACGCTGGTCGAGCACGACCCGGAGAAACTGGCCGGTATCCGAGCCGGCGTGGCTGTTGCCGAAGCAGTCGGCACCGGCGCTGCCCTGGCCCGCGACCTGGTCAACATGCCCCCCAACGTCGCCACTCCGACCAAGCTGGCCAAGGTCGCCAAGCGCATCGCCGAAGACCACGGTATGAAAATCATTGTCGGCGGACGTAAATGGGCCGCCAAGCGGGACATGGGCGCGTTCCTATCCGTTGCCAAGGGCGCGGGAGAACCACCCAAGTTCATCGTGCTGGAACACAACGGCGAACGAGAGGATCTTGATACCATCGTCCTGGTCGGCAAAGGGATTACCTTTGACACCGGCGGCATTTCCATTAAGCCTTCCCAGGGAATGGGGGCGATGAAATCCGATATGGGCGGCGCTGCCGCCGTCCTGGGCGCCATGAAAGCTGTAGGGTTAATGGAACTGCCGCTGCGAGTAATCGGTATTACCCCCTGCACCGAAAACATGCCCGATGCGGACGCCTACCGGCCCTCGGACGTGATCACTGCCAGCAACGGCAAGACCATCGAGATTATCTCCACCGACGCCGAAGGGCGGATGGTCCTGGCAGACGGGCTGGTCTTTGCCAAACGGTACGACCCGAAAGCGGTGATTGACCTGGCCACCCTGACCGGCGCTTGTGTGGTCGCACTAGGGAGCAAAGCGGCGGGCATGTTTACCAACGAAGACACCCTGCGAGATAAACTGCTCTCCGCTGGGGTAACCAGCCACGAACGAGTGTGGCCGCTGCCGCTGTGGAAAGATTACCGCAAAGATATCGACTCAGATGTGGCCGACATGAAGAATGGCGGCGGCCGGCCTGGCGGCGCGGCAACGGCGGCCATCTTCCTCAAAGAGTTCACCGATTTCCCCTGGGTCCATCTAGACATCGCCGGCATGGCGCTGAGCGAGAAGAAGAGCGGCTACATCACTGCCGGCGCAACCGGCTTCGGTGTACGCCTTTTGGCCGAATTCTTGCGCAGCTGGTAGCTGCGCCATTCGTTAGCAAGAGCTCAGGCGGCGACGCGGGTACTGCCGCCTGAGCCAACTTCCTGGAGATACTCATGTCTGTTCCTGAACCACCCTTGACCCTTGGCGTAGAAGAGGAATACCAGATCATCGACCCGGTCAGCCGCAACCTGCATTCCTATATCAGTGAATTGATCTCCCAAGATCAGCAGAGCTCTCGGAGATTGGACCTGAAACCGGAATTTATGCAGTCGCAGGTGGAGGTAGGCAGTCACGTCTGCCAAAACATTCAGGAGGTCCGGCAGGAGGTGACCCGGCTGCGCCGCGCTGTCACCAGTATGGCCGCCGAAAACGGGCTGCAAATCGCGGCCGCCTCGACCCATCCTTTTGCCCGGTGGGAGGAACAGTCGATTACCGAAGGGCTGCGTTATAAAGAGCTCCTCGATGATATGCAGGGAGTCGCCCGGCGATTACTGATCTTCGGGATGCATGTTCACGTGGGCTTTGGCGCCGA
>JAHEEY010000007.1:11097-24510 GCA_024640485.1 Chloroflexota bacterium
GTGGTGGATGAACTGGGGAGCCGGAAGGAAATCGAGTATGTCCACACCATCTTGCGCGAAGGGACCAGCGCCGACCGGCAGATCGCGGTCTATAAGGCCCACGGCGGCGGTGACAATCGCGAGGCGGCTTTGCAAGCGGTGGTGGACCATTTGGTGGCGGAAACTAAAGAGGGACTGTTCGACTAACCTGCCGTCCAGCCCAGACAATAATAATGCGTCGAGGCGATGGCCCTGAATTGGGACCAATGCCTCGACGCATTGTATTTCTATCAACGGCAGGATTGAATCTTACAGATTCGCCAGCAGTCCCGTGCGCTCATTGAAAGAGTCGATCAGGCTGTCCAGTTCGTCGGCCCGGCCGCGAATGCCAGTCCAATAGCTATCATCGTACCACTGCGCCTGAATCTCCTCGTAGCTCTTTCCCTGCTGCTCGACCCAGGTGTAGTACTTGAGGTTGTGAATCCGCTTGCGATCCTGGTAGCTGAGTTCCTGAATGTAGTCGATACCGGTGCCCAAGAGGTAGCGGTGGTATGAGCCGGCAGCGTCCAGCGTTGTGAACTCGCCATGCTGGTCGTTCAGCTCCCGCAGCCGGCTCTGGTACATTTCCATAGAGTCCGTAGCCACGGTCAGCACCACGTCATTGGCACCCAGCTCGTAGTACTTGGCAAATTTGATGGCGGAGAGCATATTGGCGGTGCCGGAAATACCCAGCAGATCCAGCTGCGCCACGAAATCAGCCGAAACCCCTTGATCGACCAGGTAGGCTTGGCCAGCCGGTTCATTGAAGAGGCGGATCAAGGAGATGGAAGCGGCATCATCAATGCCCATGACCATGTCGGTGTTCTTCACATTGTGCACCCAAGGCACATGCTTGTCGCCGATGCCCTCGATACGATGGGCGCCGAAACCGTTGTCCAGCAGCGTGGGGCACTGCAGCGCCTCGCTGGCCACGATCTTGCTGTAAGGGAACTGCTCTTTCAAGTAGTCGCCGGCAGCGATAGTGCCGGCAGAACCGGTGGTCACCGCCATGCCGCGATAATTATCGTTGGGTCCCATAATCTGCTGGAGCAGTTCCATCATCGCCCCACCGGTGACCTCGTAGTGCCACATGTAGTTGCCGAACTCTTCAAACTGATTGAAGATGGAAAGGGCCTGGCCTGATTGGCGCAGTTCCCAGCATTTGTCAAAGATCTCCTTAACGTTGCTTTCGGAACCAGGTGTCTTGATAGTCTCTCCAGCCACCTTCTCCAGCCACTCGAAGCGCTCCTGGCTCATTCCTTCTGGCAGAATGGCGATGGATTCACACCCGAGCAGATTGGAATCGTAGGCGCCGCCGCGGCAGTAATTGCCGGTGGAGGGCCAAACCGCTTTCTGGCTGGTCGGATCGAACTGCCCGGTAACCAGACGGGGTGCCAGACAGCCGAAAGCGGCGCCAACCTTGTGGGCGCCGGTGGGGAACCATTTCCCGACAATCATGACGATGCGCGCATCGATCCCGGTCAGCTCTTTGGGGAACTCCAGGTAGTTGACCCCGCCGTAGCCGCCGCCATGGGCTACTGGCTGGTTATGCCAGTTGATGCGGAACAGGTTCACCGGATTCAAATCCCAGAGACCCACATCAGACAGCTTGTTCTTGATAGCCGCCGGAATCAGGTCCGGGTTCTTCATTTGCTTAAAAGTTGGGATGATGATGTTTCGCTCGCGTGCCCGCTGTACGGCGCGCTCCAAAACCCCTTCATCATGTATGGTCAAGTCAATCATAATAACTCCTTTTGGAACACCAAGGGCACTTTCCTGCCGGCGATACGGTCAATCATGCCGCCGGCCAAATGCGCCCATTCCTGCTGCCGCGTTTCATTGGTCCCGCGCCACAAAGCGGCAGCGCGATTCCCGGACAGCGATAACGCGATCTGATTATTTCGGTAATTGGCGCATAACCCGCCTGAGATCGTCCAGGTCAGGGGCGACGCGATACGGCTGGGTGCCAGCCATTTCCACTGATTTCATGGCACTGGCAACATCTTTCAGCCCATTGCCGGTGTTCAAGACCACGATTCTATCTTGTTTCGCTACCAAACCCTGATCGACAGCCTTCGCAAGGCCGGCGAACGCGGCCGCGCCGGCAGGTTCAGCGAACACACCGGTGCCGCGGGCCAGCGCCGGGATTGCCGCTAGAATCTCATCATCGGTAACGGTGATATAGGCGCCGTCGGTCTCCATGACCGCGGCCAATGCTTTCATTCGATCGCGGGGCAGACCGGCACTGATAGAGTCCGCTACGGTATTGGCGACGATGGCCGGTTTGCTGAGCACATCTTCGCCGCTGCGCCAAGCCTGGGCCATGTAGCTGCTGCCTTCCGCCTGGACGCCAATCAGCCGGGGCATGCGGTCGATCCAGCCCAGCGCAACCAAATCTTTGAGCCCTTTATGCAGCCCGCCGATGATGCAGCCGTCGCCGACACTGACAAATATCACATCAGGCGCCTGCCAGCCGAGCTGTTCGCAGATTTCCAGAGAGGCAGTCTTCTTTCCCTCAGTCATATACGGGTTGTAGGCGGTGTTTCGGTTGTACCAGCCGTATTCATTGGCCGCTTTCAAGCACAGCTCGAAGGCGTCGTCATAGGTCCCTTTCACCAGCATCACCGTGGAACCAAATACCAGCAGCTGGGCGATCTTCGCCTGCGGGGCGCTCTCCGGCACAAAAATGACGTTGGGCTGCTTGACACTGGCACACAAACCGCTCAAAGCGGCGGCAGCGTTGCCGGTGCTGGCGGTAGTGATCACAGCCGCCCCTTTCTCCTGGGCTTTCACCACGGCCACAGCGCTGGCCCGATCTTTGAAGGAAGCGGTCGGTTGGCGGCCGTCATCCTTGACCCAAAGATGGGTCAATCCCAACTCAGCCGCCAGCCTGGGTGCCGGATATATCGGGGTCCAGCCAACCGCCAGCGGGGGAACCGGGGCATCAGCTTCCACCGGCATCAGCGGCTTGTACCGCCATATCGTCCAATCTTTGTTTTCAGCTAACTGGGATGGGCTGATTCGCCGCTGTATTAGATCGTAATCGTAGACAACATCAACGATCCCGTCATCTCCATGATCAGGGCAGATGTAGTCGATTTCATCGGCGGCATAATGACGACCGCAAATGAGGCAGCTAAGGTGCAGAACGTGGTCCATAAAATTCTTCTGTATGGGCTGGAGCAGACAGTGGGCACATGTCTCCCATAATCGGAAACATGTGCCCACTGAACTGGTAGCCTACATGGTCAAAGCCATGACGGCTTTCTGTACGTGAAGTCGATTTTCAGCCTCGTCATAGACAACACTGTTGGGGCCATCGATGACGCCATCGGTGACTTCGATATTGCGGTCTGCCGGCAGGCAGTGCATGTAGATGGCATCTTTCTTGGCCAGGCTCATGCGCCGTTCGTCACAGATCCAATCGGTGTATTGCTTGCTGATCTCAGCAGATTCTTCCATATCTTCGGTGGTCAGCATGCAGCCCCAGCTCTTGGGGTAAACCACGTCAGCATTCTCGAAACCTGCGTCGAAATCATCCAGGACTACCAGTGAGCCGCCGGATTGACGGGCATTGTCATGGGCTTGCTGCACGATCCCGGGCATCAGCTTGAACTCCGGGGGACGGGTCAAGCGCACATTCATGCCGTAGCGGGTCATCAGCAGGATGAGGCTCTGAGGAACGCTCATCGGCTTCTGGTAGCTGCTGGCATAGGCGTAGCTGACATTGATGGTCAGGCCGCGGGGATCTCCCTTCTTTTCGATAATGGTCATCAGGTCAGCCAAAATCTGGAAAGGATGGTAAACGTCACACTGCATGTTGAGAATCGGCACTCGGGAAGCGGCAGCGACGTCACGGATGTAGCGGTTGCCTACGCCCCAGTCGCACTGGCGAATGGCCAGGCCGTCATTATAGCGGCCCAAAATCTCGCCGATTTCCTTGGCGGTATCGCCATGGCTGATCTGGGTGGTGGTGCTGTCAATGAACTGAGCATGGCCGCCCAACTGGGCCATACCGGCCTCGAAGCTGGCCCGGGTACGGGTGCTGGAGAAGAAGAACAACATGGCCAATACCTGGTCGCGCAGGTAGGCATGAGGCTCGCCCAAAGCACGTTTGCGCTTCAAATCCATCGCCACGCTCATGACGGTATCGATTTCGTCTTTTGTCCATTCTTGAGTCGTGATCATGTCACGGCCGCGTAATTTTGTCTGCATTAATAAACCTCCAATACTCGATGGGTGCTAACTGCATCAGACGCGAGGAGCGGCAGCGCTGCTCTCGCGTCTGATGACAAATTCACATTAAAGATATTTTCTCAATATTGCCGGAAGCAATGCGTAAAACTTGGTCGCTTCCACAACCTCAGCCAATGGCACATGCTCGTTGACAGCATGGGCGTAAATCTCATCGCCAGGGCCGAAGCCGATGCTGGGGATGCCAGCTTTGCCGCGCCAATAGTTGCCGTTGGTGGAAAAATCCCACTTACCGGCTGGGATATCCCGATCCCACAGCGTCTTCATGACATCTTTGCCGGCCAGGACAAAGGGATGATCGGGCTCTAATGCCCAGGCTGGGAAATACTTCTCATACTCAAATACGGCGCCGGTGTGGCTGGGTTCATCATAGACCAGCTCCAGGACCTGGAAATCATCCTTATATTCTTCCGGGATCAAAGCCTCAATCGCGGCGATGACGCTTTCCTTGGTCTCGCCGAAAGTGACACGGCGGTCGATGAAAATGCGGCACTCGTCAGGGACGGCGTTGACACTGGGGCTGACGCTGGAAATCTGGCTGACAGTGATCCGCCCCTGCCCTAAGAACTCGTCGGGGACGAAATCTTTTTCCATCTGGCTGATACCAGCGATGACCGGCAGCATCTTGTAGATGGCGTTGTCGCCCATATAGTTGCTGGCCGCATGGGCGCTTTTTCCCTTGCAGACCACTTCTAGTTCCACACGCCCTTTATGGCCGCGGTAAACATTCATCTTGGTGGGCTCGCCAATGACCACAAAGTCGGGTTTGACATTTTCCCACTCCAGGAACGCCTGGCAGCCGATGCCGTCGCACCACTCTTCGATGTTGCCCAAGTAGTAGGCGGTATAGCCGTCCAGCAAGCCAAGGTCGCGGGCAATAGCCATGCCGTACACCATCCCAGGGGTGCTGTTCTTCTCATCCAGCGCTCCGCGAGCGTACAATAGGCCGTTTTCTACTTTCCCTTCGAAGGGGTCCCACTCCCACTGGCCGGGATCACCAATGCCAACGGTGTCGATATGGCTGTCAAACAGGATGGTTTTGGGGCCATCTCCAATACGGCCAACAATGGAGCCGTACTTGTCCACATAGACCTCATCGAAACCAAGCTTGGTCATCTCCTCACCGATGCGTTTGCCAACAGCTTCAATATCGCTCTCCATGCTGGGGATGGCGACGATCTGGCGGAAGAAGCTGATGATATCGGCTTCAGCCTCTGCCACACGTTTGTTCAATTGCTCTATTTTCTCTTTCATATAACGCTCCAAAAGTACATATTTCCATTGGTGGAAATCTTCGGTTATTGCCCGCCCAAGTCGTCAATCAACAAGCAAAGGCACTAGTTTAAATTGAGTCACATCAACCAGGCCCAGGTCAGAAATACGCAGTTCAGGGATGACCGCTAGAGCCAGCAAACTGAGCTGCATATAGGTATTATTTAGGCCGCTGCCGCACTCGGCAAAGGCCTCGACCATCTTCCTGGCTTTATCCGCCACGATCTCGGCCCGCTCATTAGACATCAGCCCGGCGATCGGCAGCTCCACCAGGGCGATTTCCTGCCCATCTTTGTAGACCACAACACCGCCGTTTATTTCGGCCAGCCGGTTTGCAGCCATCGCCATATCTGCCTTATTCGTACCGACAACAATCATATGATGGCTGTCGTGGGCCACCGTGCTGGCAATGGCGCAGGCAGCAGTAAAACCAAACCCAGAAACAAATCCGTTGGTCACCTGTCCAGTGGCATGGTGCCGCTCCACCAGTGCGATTTGAGCGACATCCTGGCCCGGATCCATTTGAACGGTCCCGCTTTCAACCCGCAGCGTCCGCACCAACGCTTTGGTCGGCGCCTGGTTCTCAATGACCCCAATAACCCGCGCGTTGACGGAGCTGACCCCTTCGGCTGGGATCTCGAAATCTGAGCGCAGCAGCCGTCTGCCGATCTTGACCGTCGCCTTGGCAAATTCCGGATATTCGTAAGGGGGCATGTCAATGATCAATTTGCCGTTTTCCGCCACCGGCTTTCCGCCAGCGATGACCAGTTCAATGGGCAGCGTGACCAGGTCGCTGCTGAGAACAATATCCGCATACCGTCCAGGAGTGATGCTGCCTAAATCTTTTTCCAGGCCGAAATGCTCCGCCGTGTTCAAAGTGGCCATCTGAATCGCGGTTATCGGCTTCAGCCCTTGGGCGATCGCATGGCGCACCACCCGGTTCATATGGCCCTCATGGACCAAGGTGCCGGAATGAGAATCGTCGGTACAAAGGATGAAATTACGGCTGTCCAACCCCATTTCGGTAATGGCGGTCACCTGTTTGGCGACATCATGCCAGGCAGAACCGAGGCGCAGCATCGCCTTCATCCCCTGACGCACCCTGGCGATAGCGTCTTCCATCTGGGTGCCTTCATGATCATCAGCCGGGCCTCCAGCCACATAACCGTGAAAGGGCAAACCCAGATCTGGCGACGCATAATGGCCGCCGATTACCTTACCCGCCTTCATGGTCTCTGCCAACTCGGCATGAATCAGGTCATCATTATTGAAGACCCCAGGGAAATTCATCATCTCGCCCAAACCGATAATCCCGGGCCAACTCATCGCCTCAGCGATTTCCTCGGGGCCAATGACAGCGCCGTTTGTCTCCAATCCAGGGGCGCTAGGGATACAGCTGGGAACCTGAACATAGACATTGATGGGCAGCGTCATCGCCTCATCATGCATCAGCTTGACCCCAGGCAATCCCAGAACATTGGCGATTTCGTGGGGATCGATGAACATGCTGGTAGTGCCGTGGGGGATGACCGCTCGGGAGAACTCGGTCACTGTGACCATGCCGCTCTCCACATGCATGTGGGCATCGCACAGGCCAGGAATCATGTACCGGCCGCCGGCATCAATAACCTGGGTGCCGTCTCCAATCGCGTGGCTGGCGTCTGGGCCCACATAGGCGATACGACTGCCGCAAACCGCCACATCAATCCCCGGTATAATTTCACCGCTGTGTACATTGACCCAGCGACCGTTGCGGATGACCAGATCAGCCATCTGCCTGCCCATCGCTACATCAACTAGATCCTTTGACACCTCGCCCCAGGGTCGACGTTTGTTCACTGTGTGTACTCCAACCGATTAAAGGTAGATTTCTCTTGCAGTCCGGTACTATGCTGGTGTTATGCGATGCACAAATCCAGGGGCAGGTCAGCCCTACGAAGAACGTTGCAGCAGACTCATCGCCATGGACAATGGCTCCTTCCATGGGCACGATATCGCTGCCAATCTCAATGAGTTAGCCGATAATTTTACATCGAAAACTGGCTTTGACGACCTATTGACCGCTTCACATGACAATCATCTGCAAAAGAGCGTGACGAATATCAGGGTAAGAAAAAAGCGAAGGAGTCTGGGCCCCTTCGCTTTGGATGCTTTTCAGCGATTTTACCGGCACCACATGGCAGAGGCTAGTTGGCTTTTAAATAGGCGATCAATTCATCCAACGGAACCACGTTTCTTTCTTGTTGGCTGCGCCGTTTCACTTCCACGCCCCCTTGGGCCAGACCGCGGGCGCCCACAGTCACCCGCCAGGGAATGCCAATTAAGTCCGCATCGTTGAACTTCACGCCGGGGCTGGCGGCGCGATCGTCGTACAGCACCTCCAGGCCAGCCTTCTGCATCTCAGTATACAGCTTCTCGGCGGCCTCGCGAGGCTCGTCGCCCTTGCCAATGGGCATCAGATGCACCTGGAAGGGGGCCACACTATCCGGCCAAACGATACCGTCATCATCTTGGTGCAGTTCGACGATAATCGCCATCAGACGGTCCAGTCCGATGCCGTAGGAGCCCATATAGATCAGCTGGGGCTTGCCGTTGACATCCAAATAGGTCGCGTTGGTGGCTTTGCTATAGCGGGTGCCGAGTTTGAAGCAGTGGCCTGCTTCAATGGCCCGTCGGGCCTCGATCCGTCCGCCGCATTGCGGGCATTGGTGCCCGGTATCGGCCTGGGCGATATCGACCTGCTGGCTGATGCTGAAATCACGGGGGTAGTTGGCACCGGTGAAATGGTAGCCGGCGTCGTTGGCGCCCATGACAAAATCACCGCCTGCGTCCAGAGAAAGATCAGCGACGACCAGCGCACCGGGCTGGTCCAACCCTTTGGCGACTTCGAGGCCAATGGCGGAAGCATAGCCTGGGACGGCGCCCACTGCCTTGATCTCAGCATCAGTAGCAGCTCTCAAAGCGCCGCCGCCCAACGCGTTGATCAACTTCACTTCATTGATGTCGAGATCGCCGCGAACCATTCCGAACACGAAACGGCCATCTTTTTCCGTCTTTCCTGATGGCGTCCACCAGTAGAAGACCGCTTTTATCGTCTGACTAGTAGCCACGCCTGTGAAGGCGGCGACATCGGCGATGGTGGTGCAGTCCGGGGTGGCCACCTTGACCAGCTCAGCCGGTTCGGCTGGTTTCTCTCCCTCACGAACGAATTCAGCCGCTTCAACATTTGCCGCGTAGTCGCAGCTGCCGCAGGCGATGAAGATATCTTCACCCTGGGGATGGGGGACCACAAACTCCTGCGACGTCTTGCCGCCCATGGCGCCCACATCGGCATTGATGGCGATGCTGGGCACACCGCAGCGGTCGAAGATGTTGTAGTAGGCCTGGACCATCTGGGGGTAATATTCATCCAGCGCTTCTTCGCTGGTGTCAAGGCTGTAGGCATCCTTCATCACGAACTCACGCAAGCGAAGCAGCCCACCCCGTGCCCGGGGCTCATCTCTGAATTTCTTGCTGATATGGTAGATCATCTTGGGCAAATCGCGATAGCTGTCGATCTCCCGCAGCGCCAGGTCAGTAACAACCTCTTCGTGTGTCGCGGAGAGGGCATACTCTCGGCCGCCGCCAGCTTTTACCTTCATCAAGACGTCAACGGTGTCCCAGCGTCCGGTAGCTTCCCACAACGCCGCCGGGTGGATGTTGGGCATCCACATCTCCTCTCCGTTGATGGCATCCATTTCGTCCGCCATGATGTCCCAGATCTTCCGCAGCACCCGGAAGCCAAAAGGCATAAACACATAGATGCCGGCGCCAATCGGGCGTACGAAATTGGCCCTTATTAGCAGTTGGTGGCTGATCATCTCGGCATCAGCCGGTGCCTCACGTAATGTTTTTCCGAACGATCTGGACATGCGCATAGGATTTTACTCGTCGATGTGATATTGATTTCTATTTTAGTTCAACTGACTGCGGCAAGCGTCGAAATACTCACCTTTTGCCACCAGAAAATACAAAACGTAATACTGACATAGCCGTATTACGTTCAACCCGTTTCTGCTGCGCAATTCACGCACGTGCGCCATAACAGCCGATTTAGAAGTATAACAGCCATCAAAAAGTGCGTCAAAACAGCCTAACATGAAAATTTGAGTAAGAAATCTTGCCAACTTGACTAGATTGTTTTAACATGGTTGCATATAGCTGGAGGAAAAGTGCTCTACTACGGCTATGCCTGAGCATTTTTCGCTTAAAATTCTAAATCTGGCGGATAACATAAGGAAGGATAAAATGGCTTACAGTTTTACAAATTCTAAGGATCGTACCTATTTCCTGCACAAAAAAGACACCACTCTGAAGAATGGTCGTACCCAGACCATCTACTTCTTCGCTAAAGAAGTTAAGGCAGAAGGCGCTTTGGATGCTGTCCCAGCTGGCTATGCCGTTAGCGAAAGCCGTAACGGCCTGCCGGTTCTCAAGAAAGCTGCCTAAACTGCACGTTTCTTGATTTAAGTGCCCCGGACAGGATTTCACTGCCGGGGCTCTTTTTTTTTACCACACCAACCATTCATACCCAAAGACTATCATGTCAACGGGTTCAACATGCTCGCATATGACAAAATCACCTGAACAGATCGAACTTGCCCTGGAACGGATTCTTCCCCGCGTAGCCAAACCGGGCCGCTATGTGGGCGGCGAATACAACCAGATTGCTAAAGAGTGGGATGACATAGAGTACAAGGTGGCCCTGGCCTTCCCAGATATCTATGACCTGGGCATGTCCAATTTAGGGCTGATGATCCTTTATGACATCATCAACAAGCACAAGAATCTGTTGGCTGAACGTGTCTTCTCTCCCTGGGTGGATATGGAAGAGAAAATGCGGGAGCAGCAGCTGCCCTTGTTTTCTCTGGAAACCAAGCACGCCATCCGCGACTTCGACCTGCTGGCGATTTCGCTGCCGTACGAGCAGCTTTATACCAATGCCCTTAACCTGATTGACCTGGCTGACATGCCAGTCCGGGCCATCGACCGGGACGCAAGCTACCCGCTGGTGATTGCCGGCGGACACTCTTGTTACAATCCGGAGCCAATGGCCCCCTTCATCGATGTTTTTGTCATCGGCGAAGGGGAAGAAGCGATCCTCAAGATCATCAGCACGATGCGTGCCGCCGCCCACTTAGACCGAGAAACTCAGCTGCGCCACATCGCACAGATTGAGGGATGTTATGTCCCGCGCTTTTATGATGTGGACTATCATGAGGACGGCACCATCGCGGCGATCACCCCCAACATGCCGGAGGCCCCGGCGAAGGTGATGAAAACTATCGTCCCGGTGCTGCCGCCGCCGGTGACTGATTTCATCATCCCCTTTGTGGAAACCGTTCACAACAGAGCCCCCATTGAGATTATGCGGGGCTGTACCAGAGGGTGCCGCTTCTGCCACGCCGGCATGGTCACCCGGCCGGTTCGGGAACGGCCAGTGGACGAGATCCTGGATGCAATGGAAGAGATATTGGAGCAGACCGGCTACGAAGAGATCGCCCTACTCTCTCTCTCGTCCAGCGACTACACTCACGTTCTGGAGCTCACCGAGAAGATTGGCCAGCGCTTCGGCGAGCGAGGATTGAACATCTCCCTGCCCTCCCTTCGCATCGAAAGCGTTTCCACTCAGCTGATGGACAATCTCAGCAACAGCCGGCGCGGTGGGTTCACCCTGGCCCCGGAAGCAGCTACAGAGAAGATGCGTAACACCATCAACAAATATGTCTCCCATGAGGAGATTCTGGAAACAGCCAGAGAGATCTTCCGGCGCAATTGGCGCACCATCAAGCTCTATTTCATGATCGGCCATCCCACCGAAGACCTAGAGGATGTCCAGGCGATCATCGATCTTTCCAAAGCGGTTCTGGCTGAAGGACGCGCTTTTCACGGCAAAAAGGCCAGCGTCAACGTCGGCGTCAGCACCTTTATCCCCAAACCACATACCCCGTTCCAATGGGAAGCGATGGATAGCACCGAAAATGTTGAGGACAAGCTGCGGCTGTTGAAACAAGCTGTTCGCGGCGCGGGACTGCGGCTGCGCTGGAATGACGTCAGAGAATCCGCATTTGAAGGGTTCTTGAGCCGTGGAGACCGGCGGGTAGCCGAGGTGGTAGAACGGGCCTGGCGCAAGGGTGCCATATTTGATGCCTGGCAGGAACATTTCAAAGAAGATGAATGGATGCAAGCATTCGCCGACGAAGGGCTGGATCCCCGTTTCTACAGTCATCGCAAGCGAGCGATTGATGAGATGTTCCCCTGGGAGCACATCGATATCGCGGTAACCAAGCGATTCCTGACCCAGGACTTCCTGATGAGCCAACGCCAGGAGACCCGAGTCGACTGCCGCAATCAATGCTTTGCCTGCGGTATCCTGCCAAAACTGAAAGATCTTCGCCGGGAAACGCCGGCAGAAGCGTGGCAGTGCCCCCCGGTCAGCAAGATTTCAGACCGCAAGAAGCAGTCCCCCGTTCGGATTCCGGTGAGCAGCGTTAGCTGATACTCATGGTAACGTAGGGCCGGTGCCTGCCCGGCGCCGGTCCTGCTGCTAATTTCCCCTCTACTAAAACAAATCTAGTCGATGTTCATCGCCTTGGGCTGAAACGCCGAACCCTGCGCCTCCCCTTCGGCACATCAATCAAGCGTGTGGGCGTAGGCGGATGACCAATCCCGCTCAAAGATCTCCTGCAGTTTCTGGCGAAGCTCCGGGTGACTGCTGTTGAAGCTGATGCCGGCACTGTTGACGAAGTAATGCCAGTTCATATTTGAGGTGCCGATATTTAGACGCCGGTCTGTGACGATGAATTTGGGGTGATTGACCCGGCTGTGTCCAGGGTAGCGCCGCTGGGGGCCGCTGACATCGTCCCAGCCAGGGACTTTGAACAGCTTCACTTCCAGCTTGCCGCAGGACGGATCGGAGCCCCCCTGGCAAACAGCCGCCAGGTCACGCAGCGCTCTCAGATATGGCACGGTGGTTGAGCTGGTGTAAGCCCACTGGCTGACCAGCAGCCGCACAGTCACACCCCGGGCCACGGCAGCCAGCAAGCCATTGATCAACACCGGCCACCAGACCATCACTGCACGAACCTCATCCTCAGCGGCTGATTCAGCTGGCTCCAGCCCCGGCAGACGGTGCGAACTGGCCGGCGAGAAATTCATCACACTGATCCCGATGTGTTCTTTAGCCGAACGGATGGTGTACAGCATACCCTCCAGGTCGTCTGTTCGGCCCGGCCCGCACAGCTCCGGCGGGCTGCTGGTGAGGAAGAGATCTCCGCGGCTGCCGTTCGATGAAAACGAGATCGGCCGGGCCAGGTTACCGCTGGCAGCCAAGCCCGGCAGTGCCAGCGGTGAGCGCTGTCGTTCTTTCTCTGGCTGGATCGGTGACCAGCCGGGCGCCAGGCGGTCAATACTCGCCTCGCGGTCGTGTCCCAGAACCGGTGCTGGGTCCATCTGGGCGAACTGCCAAAACGCCTCAAACTGCTTCCCCGCATCAGCAGCGATGTCAGGTTGATCTTCCACTACCACGCCCAACTCCTTCACCTGTGCGATCGATTTCCAATCCATGTTGGCGGAGCCGATGTACAGATGGCGCTGGTCGAAAATCCACATTTTCTGGTGCATGATGCCGCTGCCGTACCAATCAGACATCTTGATTTGCTGTATCTGGATTTGATTTGGAAATTGGGCCGCCAGGAGATCTGACTCCTGAAGACCGCGGCTGTCAAAGCCAGGGCTCTGCAATATCCGTATCTGAACACCCCGTCCAGCAGCGTCTGCTAACGCTTGATACAGCTTTCGGCCTTGATCAGCCCCCATAGCGCTGAACTG
>JAHEEY010000262.1 GCA_024640485.1 Chloroflexota bacterium
ACCACCTTTGGTGCTGATCCTAGTTAGTTTTGGCATTGGTCCTCCGCATGTACAATCAACTAAGGTTTTCCCGTCAATTACTATACTGCAAACCAGCAATGGCGTCTTCCACAGTCAGCCAGCCGCGTTCGGGAAACAGTTTGGCTATCTCTGGCATGAACATGGGTGACTTCGAGAGAACTTCTTTGGCTGCTCCCGAAGCGATCAGCTCACCGTCGCTTAGAAGCAGTACCCGATCAGCGAAAGCGGCGGCAAGCTCAACATCATGAGTTACCAGCAGCAGACCGGCGCCCTCTTCAAGCCAACGGCGCCACATCTTCACCAAAGCCTGTTTAGCTGCGTAATCCAGGCCCCTAGTAGGTTCATCCAGGAGAATCAAGTTTGGGTTGGTAATGGTTACCGCTCCCAGAGCTACCCGCTGTCTCTGACCGACGGAAAGATCTCGGGGATATGCCTCGGCGGTTTCTGCCAGGTCCAGCTGCCCCAACATCAATTCAATCGCGTCCCTCGACAGCGGCATCTCATGATTCTTTAGAGTGATTGCCAGTTCATCTGCCACTGACTCGGCAAACAGAAGGTCATCCGGGCTCTGCGGCAGATAGGCAATCTCGCGACAGATCTCGGCGACCTTTCGACCGCGATTGCTCCGCCCGCTCACACAGACGCTGCCGGTATCTGGTGAAAGAAGTCCCAAGATGCATTTAAGCAAGGTACTCTTTCCGGCGCCATTCCTGCCAAGCAGAGCAACCGCTTCGCCAGGCTTGACCTCCAGAGTAACTCGGTTCAAGGTCCTGTGGCCGTTGTATGAAAAAGAGAGATCGCTGATTTCCACCAATGGCTTTCCCGTCGGATCTGGCTTGAAATCCCCTGGAGCATCCGGGTCAACCAGAAATGAGCCTCGGCCATTGGTCACTATGGGCCGCGAATTTTGAAGCTGCCGCCGCGCATCCTTCACGGTCAACGGCAGTGGATGCCAACCCAGAGCACGCCCTAATCGAGCAATCGGCGGCAGCAGCGGTAGCCTGCCGATGACCGCTTCTGGCTCGCCGTCCAAAGTGATCCTGCCTTCTTCCAGGAAGATAATCCGGTCAGCGAAGCTGATTACCCGCTCCAAGCGGTGTTCAACCAGGATCACGGTCAACCCAAGATCTTCGTTGAGCCGCACCAGCGCTCTCAAAACGCTTTCGGCGGATTGGGGATCAAGCTGACTGGTTGGTTCATCGAGCAGCAGTATCTTGGGACGGAATGCCAGTGCTGCGGCGATCGCCACGCGCTGTCGCTCACCGCCAGACAATGTTGAAAGCGAACGGTTGCGCAGAGGTGCCAAATCAAGAAGATCAAGCACCTCTTCTACTCTTATCCGCATCTCCTGCGGCGGGATAGCCGCGTTTTCGAGACCAAAGGCGATCTCAGCTTCCACTTTGTCCAGCACTGCCTGGGATTCCGGGCTCTGAGAGACGAATCCAACCTGGCTGCTCAACCGCTGAGGGCCAGATAGCAGCACATCCATGCCAGATACGGTAACGGTACCGGATATCGATCCGCCGCTGAAATGCGGGACCAGTCCATTCAGACACCTGAGAAGCGTTGACTTTCCGGAACCTGATGGCCCTGTCATCAGCACGAATTCGCCAGAACCGACCTCTAGGGATACATCCTTTAGCGCAGGAGTGGAGCCTTTGGGATAGGTGTAGCACAGCCGTTGTATCGCAATCAGGCTTGCGGGAAGTACAGTCTCACTCTTGGAAGCCAAGGGAGTAGTTGCTGTTAGTGTGGTCATAGGGTTCACCGAATTATTCGCCATGCCCTTGAAGCAGTAATACTGGCAAAAGCAGACTGAGAGTGGCTGCCGCTGCTATAATGGGATCAAGCGTTGGCGCATGAAGTGACGGGTAAGGGATATAGGTCAAGGTCGTCCGGTCCACAATAGGCAGCGGCAGCAAGACAACAAGTAGAGTGACAAGGCTTGCAGCCAGCATGATCAGATCCTCACGCACCCATCCTCGAGTCCGATATTTCGTATGAGGCACCCCACGTCCCAGTTGAAAGAAAAGGACAGCGATTATGGCCGCGCCAACAGACAAGAGGAGATAGCCGAGCCAGCCAATCCAGTAAGTGAGAAACCAACCGATCAAAGTCATCAAGAGCCCGGCGGCAAGCGTCAGCTGGATTGCTGCCGGCTGTCTGGCGCTAGTTGTTGCACCATAACCTCTTGAAACCATCGATTCCGCCACGCTCATCGCCCGCTCCATGCCGCCGATTAGAAGGGGGATGATGATCGGGCGCCAATCTTTGAGCCCCCGCATTTGATGCCCACGAATTGCCTGAGCCTCCCGAATACGGCCCAGCTGGCGGGACGTCTCAGGGACATAGGTCACTGCGATAAGGATAACAATACCCAGATCCCGAAGCGCCCTGGGCATCAGCCGGATCAGCTCACTGGAAGGGACCAGTCGGTTGAATGCTGCGAATACCGCCAACATCGTCACCAACATCATGCCCGAGGTGAAGCCGAAGGCGGCAGCTTCTAGGGTGATAGGCCCTCCCAGCAAGGGCCAATTGGACGGAAGCCTGAAGAGAATCGTGCTGCCAACATGAACTGATAAGCCATTGAAAATGACGGAAAAGAGCAAGATAACGACCGCAATACGGGTCAGCGGCAAGCCGCTTTCGCTAGGCTTTCCACCAAATGCATGGCCGACAATTCGTGTGATGATCAGAACCAGGAGGCTATACAGAGGATTCCGCGCCATGACAGCAATGACAGCCGCAATCACTGTCCACATGAGCCAGATGCGGGAGCTATCCCCTCGGTAACGAGCTGCCCTTGCTGCCATTTTCATGTGACTTTAAACTCAAATCTATCTCTAAATCGGCTCAGAGCACGCACCGTTGGCATACCCAGGACGACGATTAAGACTGCATTGCCAAAGGAGCGGCCCAAATCCCAGATCACAGACGTTGCCAGATAGAATCCGAAATAGCGTCTGACACTTTCACCTATTCCAATGCCTGGCTCCCACCCAAGCCCATCAGCCCCGCTGATAAAGGGCCAGAAATACAGATTCATTATGGCGCCAAAAAGCAGTCCCCAGATAAAGCTGAAAGCCGCCAGCATCGCGATCTGCCTCTTGCTTCCGGCGACCCGAGGCAGCCAGCCTGCGCTTAACCCAACCCAACCGGCGGCAAACATTTGGTAAGGCAGCCAGGGCCCCACGTTTCCGGTGACCAACGCCGAGACCAACATCGACATAGTGCCCATCAGAAATCCGAATCTAGCACCAAACACGTACCCTGCGATTATCAACGGGGCAAAGATCAGCGAGAACCCCCCCGGCCCGGGGATTGCCACTTCGAGAAAGCGGAGCACGGCGGTTATTGCCACCAATATCCCAAGGGCCGCGACTACTTTTGCGCTGACCGCTTGTCCCTGAATCTCAATCAGCAGCACGCCGAGGCAAAGAACGAGCATGATGAAAGTCAGCAGCGGTGCATCCGATTGGTGTGCCGCAGCTGACAAAGCGGATGAGCTGCCGGCACCCAACCTGTTCAGCGTTGGCAGCAGGAAAGGGTATGTGAAGGCAAGCACACCGATGATTCCGCTCAAGAAATATATTGTTCCAGACAACAGTCGTCTTATCATGACGGTGCTACTTCCTACTCCGAGCCCAGATCACGACCAGGACAACCAACAGTACACCGAAGAGTATGTAAGAAAAGATCAGATCTTCTTGAGGCGTTTTGTCTGGAACAAGGGGTTCCGCATTCTTGTTGGAGTTGGATTCCGCAGTGGTCGCATCGACAGCCCCATCGACATCAATTGGCGTCGCATTCGGCGGCAACGAGGATGGTACCGGCTGTACCAATAGCTCTGGACCTGAGCCTTGAGCTGTGTCCGCTACGCAGATCTCTTCAAAAGAAATTACTGGAGGGGCCGGTGCATCACTCGGCGAGCCTACATCCCAAACCCAACCATCGACCGAACCATGGCTGAGCTGATACATGCCGGCACCGATTGGCGAATAGTTCCACTCCCCTTCCAAGTAGTGCCAATATGACCAATAGAGACAATCGCCCCCTTTGCACTGGCACCAACAGTCATTGGACGGACAGCCGCTGCCTTCAATGCTGCAGACCGTCGTCCCAAGCCCTTCGACGTCGTTCTCCACAGCCAATCCCGACCGCAGCAGCGCTTCGAATCCAGAGATACTGTCACCTTCGAATTCGACACAGCGTGTTACAACCTCGCCACCCTCAAGGATCACGACCAGTCCCACCCTGCTGGGCTCTTGAGACGAAACAACCCCAACCATAAGCAACATCGCAAAAGCCGATAGCAGCAACGCGGGTCTCATCTTATTCTTCCAGCCCCAAGGCGAATCTCTTCATTCAAATAAGCCAATGTGAATGGAGACGAGTAATGTTCCACTCCGTCCTGGGTGGAACATTACCCAATCTCCAGACGCTATATCAAGCTCATCGCTTGGTTTTTACATAGATGCCAGCACCAACGGCCGCCAGGCCAAGCAGGGCCAAAACAATCGCTGCCGGGCTGATCCCGCTAGATGCTGCCTGCTCGCTATTTCCCGGTACAGCGTCGGTCGCGCTGACATCGCTCACCTGTTCCGGGGTTTCCGGCACGGGGGTTGCCGCCGCCGGAACAGCGGTTGGCTCCGCGGTTGGTGCCGGCTCGCTTTCACTCGTTGCCTCTTCAATTGGGGCAGCCGTTGCTTCTTCAGAAGTTGCGTCGATGCTCGCATCTCCTGGCTGTTCTGTGCCGTCGTCTGTTAAGGTCACCACCGGCTCCTCCGAGTAAAGCTCGGCGACCACGATCTCATGCTCTGTTCCCCAGTCAGGTTGCAGTGACAGCAGCAGGATGGCGTCGGTTGTGCCAAAAGGATCATATCCCTCGCCATAGAGATTTGGCCAACAGCCATTCTCACCCTGCAGCGCGATCACCGCATCTGCAGCATTCGTCAATGTTCCACTGACCACCTTGCTCCAGAAAGGAGAGAAGGGATTCTCGCCAACTGCGGCAAGGCCCTGGGCTGCTTCCGAGGACGAAGATGGGTCAGCGGCACCGTACCCCCAACCACCGTCAAGTTCCTGCATTGCCGCCAACCGCTCAATCGCGCCGTTGACAAACACGCCAGACGCGCCCAAAACTTGAAGCGCCATGCCGTTGCTGTCAGCGCCGCCCCAGTCTCCACCTTCCTGGGCGCTGACCAACCAGTCTACCGCTGATTGATCTACCGCTGCACCCGCCGAAATCAGTCCCAGCATTGCTTCGCCGTGAGAGAAAGGGCCAAAAGAGGTGTCATCGTATTCGCCTGTGCCTGAAAGATGACCGCTCATTTCCAGCACAAGATCGAGGCCGGCGAAATTCGAGACGTCCCCATCAGCGGCGACAACACCTTGCATGACAATACCAACGCTGCCGCCACCGGCGCCAACGAGGTAATCCGGAGTCAGTGCTTCCAGCGCTTGTACTGGATTGATCCCGGGCAAACTGTACTGCTCCGAAGTTGGATCGTCTCCGACTGCGGCGATAGCCTGCAAAGCCCGAGAAGTGCCTGCGGCGTTCACGCCGAAGCCTGGGAATTGTTCCCAGCCCCCCGTGATTGGATCCTGCATGGCAGCCAGACATGCCGCCGCTTCTCTAGCGGCCAGGTAGCGGCCTTCTATTGGAAAAGATTTGCCTGCTGCCGCTGGAATCGCTTGCAGGGTAGCGAAGAAATCATCAAATCGGCCGTCGCCGTAGTCTGCCTGGAATGCACCCGAATCTCCCTGCCATGAAAGCAGGACTGACATCGGTGAAGCTCCATCGGCAGTTTCCGAGTAGAAGTCCAGGCCCACAGCACTCAATGCTTGAACCACAAGTGCGGTGCTGTTTACGTTCTCGCCAAATCCGGCGCCGTATTCCCAACCGCCGCTGTCCAGTCGTGTAGTAGTCAGAAATTCCACGGCACTGGCCAATCGCTCATTCTCAAGCGTCATCCCGGTAGAACGCAGTGCCATAATAGCCATTGCGGTTGCATCGGCATTCCCCAAGGTTCCATATCCGTCATCCCATGAGCCCGTCAGTGGTTGGTCCGAAGCCTGCTGCTCCAGCAGCCAATCCACTGACTCAGGAGCCACGGGTTCGTGTGCCGCGCTGAGTGCCAGAATCGCCAAAGACTGGCTGAACGCGCTGCTCACATCAAAATGTCCTGCAAAAGACTGCCGCTCTAACAGCATCGCGACCAAGTCAATGCCTTCAAAATCGCGGGGGTCCTGGTTTGCTGCCACCAAAGCCATGATCGCCTTCCCGTTCTGACCGCTGTCGGCGGCAGCGTACTGAGCCAGCTCTTCCGCATGAAGACGCAAATAGTTCAACGGCGACTCTTCTTGATTTGGCGCTATTACGTCTGGACTGTATCCGCCGCTGCTGAGAACCAGCATGGCTTCGACGGTCCCGCCGATGTCAGAAGGAGCTTGATTGGCGCCCATGCTGAAACTTGTGTATCCCCCATCATCATTCTGGTGAGTTGCCACCATCCATTCAATCGAACTCTGAACAGCCTGCCGCTGCGACCGCGGTTGAGCAACTTGCTCCCCGATTCCATGACTGATATCAGCCGAGACCAGCGTGGTGCCCATAACAACTGCCAGGATCAGCGCGGTCGCCAACGCAGCGCCAACCACTCCACCTTTGCTCCGATGTTTCATTTCC
>JAHEEY010000008.1 GCA_024640485.1 Chloroflexota bacterium
GAAAATGTCATTTAGGTGTCAAGTAAGTGACATTTTAGTGAAATCAAAGCCATTAAAGAGTCATTGTGGGGTGTTTTGGGCTGGTTGCGCCGCCAATAATGGATGGGTAGGCATGACCGATCGCCAGGCAAACGGCAGTGAATCAGCGACCGGCGGATAGGATCTGCGGCGCTAGCGAGCTTCGTTCTTGTAAGAAAAGGGGGAAATTAGCGGGAGATATCCAGCTGGAACAAATTCCACAGCTCGGAACTCTGGCTGGGATCCAGGTTGAAATTCTTTACTTCGGGCCGGGTTACGGCTAGCTTGAGATGAGAAAACAGCGGGATCACCGGCAGCTGCTGGGAGAAGACAGCCAGCGCTTCCTGATGATTGGCGGCATACGCTTCGCTGTCGCTGAACGCTGACTGGGCAGCCAGACATGCCTGGTCAAAGGGGAGATGGCTCCATCCCGTTTCGTTGTTCCCTTGCCAATGATTCTCCGCTGTGGGGATCTCTTGGGACAGGTATAGATGGCAGCTGGGCGTCATGCCGGTCAGCCAGGGAAATTGGGCCAGGTCAAAGCGGCGGCCGAAGAGGGGGCCCTCGGAGGCGAACCAATCGGCGGCGTCGTGGGGGATGACGGTGACGTCGATGCCGCAGTCGGCCATATTCTCTCGGAACATCAGGGCCACCTGCTGCCGCATGTCGCTGCCGGCATTGATCCCCAGGCTGATTTGGAAGGGGACAGAACTGCTGGGGTCCTGGCGGATGCCGTCACCGTCTATATCGGTGAAGCCGGCCTCGTCCAGCAGCCGGTTGCCAGCCTCGACATCATAAGGCCACTGGTTGATACTGTCGCCGTAAAGAGGATGGGAGGCGGGGATGAAGGCATGGGCCACCTGGCTCAGTCCCAGCTCTGCTTGGTCAACCATCGCCTGCCGGTCAGTGCACAGGGTCATCGCCTGGCGCACCCGCACATCTTCAAACCAATCAGGACGGCTGCTGGCGTATACGTCATCAGGATTGATGCCGAAATCAATATGTTCAAACAGGTTGTTTGTCTCGAAGTAGGTGGTCAAAAGCCCGCTGGCCTCGGCCTCCAGAAGCAGCGGCGCCTGGCTCAAATCAAACCCATCTTGGGTACCGATGTCACACTCGCCTGCCAGGATCAAAGCCATCAGCTGTTCCCGGCTCTGGACGAACTGGAAGTTGAGACTATCCAGATAAGGCAGCCCTTCCTGCGCCCGGTAGTAATGCTCGTTCTTCACCAGCGATATCTGTTCGCCGGGCACCCAAGCCTGAACCACAAAAGGGCCGCTGCTCAGCGGGGTTTCCCGGGTTTCCACCAATTGGGGCAGTGTCTCTGGGTCAACCCCACCCAGCTGATGGACCGGCAGCGGCGGCCAAATATTGGTGAAGTAATCAGGGTCGAGCCATCCCGGCAGGCCGCTCCATTGAATGTCCAAATCACCTAAAGCCAGATAGCTCGCCGTCCGCTCCGTCCCTTCTTTGGCGATGGCGGTAATGGGATTGGCCGCGACTTCATAGCTGAACAGTGAGTCAGCTGCCGTCACTGGGGTGCCGTCAGACCAGATCATTGGTTTGAGCTTGAACCGGACCACCATTTGGGGCATCTCCACCGGCGAACCGTCAAAGACCACATCATCCCCATTGAAGTCAATGAGCTGCACACCTGGGTGCAGGATCACCTTCCGTCCGCCGGCATCGATGACCGCACCCCCTTCAGCTACCGTTCGTTTGACGATCTGGGCGTCGCCGTCATCGAGACTGGGCATCTTTTCGATCCCCTGCGCCTGGTAGCCGAAAGAGAGGGTGGTGTACAGATTTTCGTAGATGGCGTGGGTGACCGCCTGTTTAGCCAGCGAGGGGCCGCCCAAGGGTGAATTGTGGTAGAGATATAGGGATGCCGGTTCCTGGGTCATGCAGATGGTCATCGATTTCGGCGGTTGGCTGACCGGCGCTGATGTCGGCGACGCCACGACCGCTACTGTTTCTTTGACAATGCGGGTGACTTCCACTGCCGGGCTCTCGGTGGTCACAACGTTGGTGACAATCCGGGTCACTTCGTCGACTTGAACCGGCTGGCCTGTCCCATTGGCTGGCTGCCGGCAGCCGGCTGACAGCATCGCCAGCAGCAGGGTGCAGCTGATGAAGGCAGCCAGCCGCGTCAAAGGGCGATTGTTGATTGCCAAATCGGGTCTTAATTGCCTGGAGTGTGGGGGCAGCATTGGATGGTTCATATGGGTTCCGGGGGAGCCGACCTGCTAGATCTTTGCCGGGAGAGCTGGCGCTACCACCAAGTCCTGAAAAAGATCTCATTCTCTCCCAGTAGATCGCCGCGCCCGGAGTGGACTGTGATGTGAAGCTCTACGCGTTCCCCAGGGGGAATATCAGTGGTGCTGATCATTGTCTGCGCTTTGCTTTGTCCTTCATCGAGGGTCAAGCGCATTTTCCTGGTGTTCTCGCCATAGATGGCGTCGATATCGACCTGCAGCCCTGATACCGAGCGTCCGTCGGGGGTCAGGATGGTTAGATAGAGCAGCTGATCCTCGCCGGCATAAAGGGTCGGCCGGCTGACTGAGGCGTAAACGGAGACCTCGGAGACGGTGTTGGCCGGAACAAACTGGTGACTCAGGGCGCGAGAATAGGTGAAGCTCATTTCGGCATCAAAGTGGGCCTGGCCCAACGGGCCGATCTGCACTTGTTGGCCGCTAGGCAGTTGCGGGTAATAGTCAAGCCGTCCGTATTGAAAATATTGGGCGCGCTGCCCATCTCTATCCAGTACCGCTGAAATTGGGGAGCCCAAGGTCAGTTCCCCGCGATTGGCTTCATAGAATTGGAGGAATTCTCCTTGGACGGTTTCGCTGGTTTCCGGGAAAAGGCGGCCGGGGGTATCGCCGGCAGGGGGGGCTGGTACCTGCGCATCGAGACCGGCCAAGGCCCATTCGCCAATGGGAAACAGCGATACCGTTGTCGACACCTCTGATCCTGTCGAGTTATCGGTCTGCAGCCGCGCGTTTTGGAAATATTGGACCAGCAGGCTGTCTTGCTCCAATATGAAAGCATCGGTGAGGGTATCTCCGAAGACAGCCCGCCCGCCGTTTTCGGTGTAAAACAGCTGAAAAGGCTCGGCGACCGGGATGCTGGTTCCTGCGGGCGTGGCTGCCGGTTCCGCGCCGATGCCGCTGCATGCCGGCAGCAGACAGAGGGCGATCAGCAGCATGAAAGCAGGAATCAGACTCCTTCTCCCATCAGCCTGCCGGACCTTTCCTACGCGCTTAAATATACTCACAATTTTTGCCCACTCAACCAGACGTTAATAAATGGCTTCGTCGAGCAATTCGTGCTCTTCTCTCAGCCGCAGATAGCTGTCATACCGCTCAAAGGTGATGCGGTTCTCTTTCAATGCCGCTCTGACCGCGCACTTGGGTTCGTGCCGGTGGCTGCAGTCGCTGAACTGGCAGCTGCTTACCAACGGCGCGATCTCGCGGAAGTAAGCATCGATTTCAGTCGGCTCCAGGTTGAACAACGCCAATCCACGGATGCCAGGGGTGTCGACTACATAGCCGCCGCCGTCTAAAGGAAACATTTCCGCCGACCTGGTGGTGTGCTGCCCTTTGCCGGTCGCATCGCTGACCGCCCGTGCCTTCAAACCTAATCCTGGCTGAATCGCATTCAGCAGGCTGGACTTGCCCACACCAGAAGATCCGGTCAATACCGATATCTTCCCCCTCAGGCAGTCCCTTAACGTGTCGATACCTGTCGCTTGTTTGACACTGGTAAAAATCAGCTTGTACCCGATTTTTTCATACACTTGGAACTGCTGCTGCACGGCTTCAAGGTCAACCAAATCGACCTTGTTTACGCAGATCACTGCCGGCAGCTGGTTCATTTCCGCAACGATCAGGAAGCGGTCCAGCATGCGAAGGCTTGGGCTGGGATTCTTTGCCGAAAAGACGAAAATCACCTGATCTGGATTCGCCACCAACACTTGCTCACGGTCAGATGAGAGTTTGCGGGCACCGGCAGAGGCGCGAGTTCTTGAGAGAGCCGATTTCCGCTCTGCGACCGACTCAATCGTCGCGCTGCCATCTTCGTTAATGGAGATGGTGACCTGGTCGCCCACAGCCGCCAGGGTGCTTTCTTTCTTCCCCTTCTTCAAACGTCCGGGGAGCTGGGCGATATATTGCCCTTCTCCAGTTTCGACCGTGAAGAATCCGCTCAGCGCTTTAATGATGATGCCTTCAAACAAAGATTTCAGATGAATGACCTCCGACTAGTTGTCCCGTGTTCCGTGTGATCATGCCGCTTCCACAATCAAATTATAACTGAAACTGCAGCAATTTGTGAGGGATGTTGAGATCAGGTTGGCAGCGATATGCTCATCTGCCGCAGGGGAACTAGGAAAAAAAAGCCCCCCAGGCCATTGATGGCCTGGGGGGCTGGTAATCGACCGTTATTTGCCTAATCGCTTCCGGAACTCAGACGTGATCGCCGGCAGCAGCTGGAACAAGTCGCCCACAATGCCGAAGTGGGCCAATTTGAAAATTGGCGCATCGGCGTCTTTATTGACGGCGACGATGATTTTCGAGGTGCGCATACCCGCTTGATGCTGAATCGCGCCGCTAATTCCATTGGCGATATACAGATCTGGGCTTACCGTCTTGCCGGTTTGACCGACCTGGTGTTCATAGGCGATCCAGCCGGCATCGACGGCAGCGCGGGATGCGCCGACAGCGCCTCCCAAGACTTCCGCCAGCTCCCGTACAGGCTCAAAACCTTCCGGTCCGCCAACCCCGCGGCCACCACTGACAATGATGCTGGCGTCAGAGAGACTGACACCCTCATCTTTCGTCTCGAGGCCGGTTATTTTAGAGGGGACCGCTTCTTCAGCCACCGCTGGCTCGACCCATTGGGCCGTGCCGCTTTTACCGGTTGATTCCGCTTGGGGGAATGCCCGGCTGCGTAGGGTGATCACTTGGGGCCCTTCGGTAACGAACACGGTAGCCATCAACTTGCCGGCGTACACGGGCCGGGTCACTTTGATGGTGTCGCCGTCCACGGCGATGCCAATGCCATCTGAAATCAGGCCGGCATCCAGGTCGGCGGCTACCCAGGCCATCAGGTCTCTACCTCGGATGGAAGCGCCAGCGAGCAGGACGCTGGGGGTATTTTCTTGGGCCAGCCTGGTGACCAACGGCCCGAATGCCTCAACCCTGAAATGAGCCAACGAGGCATCGTCACAGCCGATAACCGCGTCCACACCCAGGTCGAATGCTTCATCAGCCACCCCAGCCACATCATGCCCTAAGACCAGCCCGGTCACAGTTTGTCCCAAGCTGTCGGCTATGGTGCGGGCCGCGCTAATTGTCTCACTGCCGATGATGCTGATAGCACCATCTCTGTTTTCAATCCATACCCATACGCCGCTCATATCACCTTCTCCTCGAACAACTTGTCGACCAAAATCCGGGCTTGTTCTTCAGCGGTATCTGCTTCGATGATTTCGACGCTTCCTTCGCGCGGCGGGATACCATAAACCTGGGACCAATCGACCTTGCTGGCGCCGGCGCCAATGCCGCCGTCGATGGCCAGGTCGGCGGCGCTCCAGCTGGGGATTTGGGCCCGGCTGGCCTTGCGAATGCCCATGAATGAGGGGTAGCGCGGCTCATTGATCTCTTTGACCACGCTGATCACCACCGGCAGCTGGGCGGAAATGATTTCCTTCCCTTCTTCCAGCATCCGCTCGACAACGATGCTGCCGTCGCCAACCTCTTTGATGGCGGAGACGAAGGTGAGCGGGGTCCAGCCCAGTTTACGGGCCGCCTGCACCGCGGTCTGTCCGGTATCGCCGTCAATGGCTTGTTTGCCAAAAAGGGCGATCTGTACGTCACCCAACTTATTGATCGCTGCTGCCAAGATCCGGGCAGTTCCCAATGTATCTGAACCGACCATCGATTCATCAGAAACCAGGACTGCTTCGGTGCAGCCCATCGCCAGACTTGTCTTGAGCGCTTCTTTGCTGTCCTCACCGCCAACGCTAAGCGCGATGACATCGGTAGCGCCGTGGTTTTCCTTGAGGCGAATCCCTTCTTCAATCCCATATTCGTCCCACGGGTTGACCACGTTCGGCTTACCGCCGGGATCATCCCATGATACCTTGCCTTCCGCGTCAACGGTGATGACTGCTGTGGTGCTCGGTGTCTGTTTCGTACAAACAACTACTCTCATGCAAATACCTCCTTTAATTGCGCATAGAAACGGGCCAACCAGGAGTGCGACCAGATGTTATGCGGCTCATGTGTCCATCAATAATGGTTTATTTAATGCTTGAAAACGTTCGCTAAACATTTCGTTGGCAAATTCAAAGGTGATGGTGCGCCAAGAAAACAGGCTGATTCTGGCTGACTCAACGATCTCTTTCTTGATAGGCAATGCTGCTTTTTGTCGCGACCGTTTGAAAATGACCAGCAGCAGCTGTGTGAAAGCCAGGGACAACATCAGGGCGACGAGCAGGCGAAGCGGGAAATCCATCGAGGCCGGGCTCAGGAGCAGAGAAACTGACAAGGTCAGCAAGAACATCAGTCCGGCAGCAACCGTACCCAGTTTCTGCAGCCGTTCCTCTTCCGCGGACAATGAGGTCACCTGCTGCTGACAATTACTACACAGCGGGACGTCAATAGTGCGGGTGATGCGGCCGATCCGCTTCCTCAAACCCAACCACTTCACGGCGGGTTGGGCGCAATGGACGCACAAGCCGGGAAAATGGATCGGTTGGTTTGCCCGTGCTTTTAGCTTTACCAGTTGACTCATGCTGATCCGATCTCTGCTGTTGTTGATGTCATACCAGGTCCGGCTGCCCACCCCTGCCTTGGCCAACGGCGGTCTGTGTCAAACGAGGCCACTGCCACATGATCATCATTGGCCGCCTTGCTGCTGGCCAATCTCAGCTTGTTCTGCAGAAGGATGCCACTCTCTTTCCGACAAATGGCTGGCTCCAACCATTCATTACCAGCGACTGACAAGAATGAGCAGGTTGTAAATCGCCACAAGTTGATTATAGCTTTTCAGAAAGGGGGAGGCAACGTGCCGCGAGAGAAGAGCAGGACAGCGGCTTTCAGGGATTAAGGGGCCAAAGCGAACACGAACACGCCGTCACGGCCGTACATCATTTCCATTTCTGGATTGCCAGCCAGTGAAGCTGGATCGAAGAACCCGCCCCGGGCGCCAACAAAGATATGGGTCATCCCTTTTGATTTCAGAAAATCGGCGGCGGAGGCGGCAGACCAGTCAGAAATCGCTGAAACCTCCTGGTTGAACGCTCTGACTTCCTTGAATAGAGTTTGATCGTAGATGTGATCGATGGGCGGGGTACTGCTCGACAAACGGGTCACCGGCACCAACCAGGCGCCGCCGTCACTGCCCGCCCAGGTCGCTCCCAGCCAGAGCCAGCTGTTGACCGCTATGTGAGCCGATGCCGGCAGATGGTCAGCCGCCCATGCCAGGCCGGCTTCATCCTCGGTTCGGGCCAGGATGGTCTGGGAGTTGAGGATAGTGATTTGGCGGTAGATGCCGAACAGCAATGCGGCTGCCAGCAGGCCGCCGAACAGGAGGTTGCTGGCCCCTTGAATCAGCCATCGACGCCGCTGCAGCCAGCGCCACACTTGGGTGCTGTTGGCCGCTAGAAAGATCGACAGCGGCAGGAAAAGGGAGATGTACATGCTGTTCAAATTGACCAGGGAGGTCTCTGGCAGCCCTAGGTTGCCACCGGCTAGCAGCAGGAACATCATGCCCACCCAGCCCGCCAGCGTCATGGGTGCTGCCGCCCATCGTTTCCGCTGCAGCCCGGCCAACACGGTCAGCAGCAGCGACGCTGCCGCCAGGCCGATGAACTGACGTTCCCATCCGGTGGTGACGTAGTCGGTGGGAAACGCGTTGTAATTGGGGATGTTGTATCCCAACGCCTTGACCGGTTCTGTGATCGCAATGAGATGGACGATCCGGGGCGCCAGCAGCAGCAGCGCCAAGCCAGCCGCCGCCGCCAGCTGCCGGGTGCTGCGACCGCGACTGCCCACCCACGTCACGGCGACGAAAGGGAGATAGAAAAGGAACACCCGGAAATGCACCAGGAACAGGCCGGCGGCCAGCAGCCCGATCAGCCACCAGCCGTGCCGCCACCGTTTTCCGCCCCGGATCAACTGCCAGGTCAGGCCGATTAGAACCGGCATCAGGAACATGGCGGTCAGCTGGGTCATGCGTCCCCAGGTGGCGTAATAGGCAGGGAAGAAGAACGGCAGGGCAACCAGAAATGCGGCCAATAGGCTGGGCGCTCGCCGCCTGGTGAAGAACCAGCTGCCGGCGTATACTGTCAGCGGCATCAGCCCATTCAGCAGCTGGCCCAAAAACAAAAGCAGCTGGGGAAGCGCTCCGGGCATCATCATCTGCAGCGAAGCGGCAAAGGAGTGGAACCCAAAATGATAGGGCGCCCGATAAACCGGCAGGTAGGGCTGATAATCATCTGGTATCTGGCCCTTTTCCGCCATGACCGCGGTGATTAAGGCGTGGCGGCTGGAGTCGACCCACGGCGGGAACTGCAGATCCCGAACGGCCAGCAAGCGCACTGCCAGCGAAATCAGTAAGATGCCGAGCAGGAGGGCATGGTGCCAATGCCACCGGCTCTTGGCCAGCTGCGCAGGGGCAGCTGCGGATGCCCGCCGGCGACGCCAGCCAACAGCGCCAAGGGCGGCCCAACCAACGATGAACAGCAGCCACAATGACCAAGGGCGCCATCGACCGCCTACCAGCGTTAGCAGTGTCCAGGCCAATGACCAGCCGGCTGCCCCCAGAGCGAACGAGGCTCCCAACCAGGCCGCCGGGTCCCAGCGCTTTGTCCCAGGCCAGGCAAACAGCAGCAGCCATCCCGGCAGCGGGATCAAGAAGAGGGCCAGCAGCATCATCGCTCCGTTCTGCCGGAGCATCATCCCGAGCATCCCCAGGGCATCTTTCACTGTCAGCTGATAACGGCTGACGAATCGCAGATCTTTTGCCGGACTGTTGGGTGCTGCGGCTGCCAAGGGGCCGGCGTCGATCGCCGCTTCTCCACCGCTGTATACGTCAAGGTTGTACCCCCAGACCGTTACTTTATTGCTTTCGTTGCCGCTTATCTGCAGTTGGAAGCGCCGCTGCCGAGAATTTTCCTGTATCGGGAATCGAAATGTGTAGACCTGATTGTGCTTGAGATAGCGGGTTTGCAGCTCTTGGAATGCCACCAGCTGACCAGCTTCATCCAGCAGCCGCAGGTAGATGCGCCCTGTTTCCGACGGTTCCGCCTCGACCCGGCGGGCAAAAATGATCTCGACTTCTCGAAGGCCGTTGTGACGCGGCAAGAAGGTTTGGGAAATGACGGTTCCCTGTTGGGGGGTGGGGAACACCGTGTTGGCCCGCTGCTGTTCGATATCGACGGCAATGATGCTCTTGAATAGCGGCCCGCCGCCGGCCATCTGCGCCCAAGCCAGCAAGATGATCGCTCCCAGCAGGATGGGCAGCCACTGCCGATGCTTCGCCCATCGGCTTGTATTGTTTGCGCTGCTGGTTTCCATTGATGGTGACTATCCGCTCCATAGAAACGGTGCTGGGACCAGAGAAGATCGCGGCTCTCGCTGGGCCGGTGGGCTTGGTCGACGATCGCACCGTGAACCAGCAAAAAATAAGGCCATTCCAGCGTGTCGGTGGAATGGCCTGTCGGAGACATTTGGTGGCGCCAGTTGGATTTGAACCAACGACCTAGGGCTTATGAGTCCCCCGCTCTACCACTGAGCTATGGCGCCGAAGCGAGTGAAATTATAGCCAACTCCCTTCCCGATGCCAAATATTGGTGACAATCAGTTCATAATCAGCAGTCTTACAGCGATTCTTGGCTTCCGGCCTATCGCTCTACGGCAATATGATCCGGAATGGGACGGGAATGAAGACAAAAAAGAAGATGACCAGGGTGAGGATGGCGACAAGCCGCCGCCGGCTGTCCAGTGGGGTGACGTTGTCCAGCGGCTCCGCGTAGCTGCGGCCAAAGAAGAAGAGCAGCACAATCCACAGTCCCCACATGGAGGCATCGGTAAAGAGAGTCAAAGCCATCAGCCCGGCGATGATCGGCCAGAACAGCTGGCGAGCCTTGTCGCCCAACAGCACATAGGTCACATGCCCGCCGTCCAGCTGCCCCAGGGGGATAAGATTCAATCCGGTAACCAACAGTCCGACCCATCCAGCCCAGGCGATTTGATTGAGGCTGACATCAATGCCGTTTGCCGGCAGCATCTGGCCAAATACCAGCAGCTTGGAAAGCGCGTATAAGATCGAGTTGCCTTCCAATAGATAGCCGCCGGCTGGGGGCGGGCCTATTTCGGAATGTGCCAGCCCGTATAACAGAATCGGGATGGCAAAGACCATTCCCGCCAGCGGCCCGGCAGCGCCTACATCCAGCAGCGCTCTTCGGTTGTTAACCGGCCCTTTCAGCCGGATAAATGCGCCCATGGTGCCGATGAATGAGACCATCCCCGGCACAGGGATGAAGTAGGGAAGGGTTACTGGGACCTTGTGGTGGCGGGCGGCAAAATAATGTCCCAGTTCGTGGGCCCCCAGAATCAGCATGAGGCTCAGGCTAAACGGGATGCCCCGCCAAATCTGGTCCAGTGTCACTGCGCTCTCTAATTCATAGGCGGCGCCGACATAAAGCGTGGTGGCGATGGTCGCCAGAAAAAGGACCGCGTTGATGATCCAGTTAGAAGTGTCAGCTTCAAAGACCACCGGCATACCAATCAGGGCTATCCGATCGTCTTCCTGGCGGATTTGCGGTGTATATCCGATGCTCTCAAACCGTTGGCGAAGCTGGGCGAAGCAATCGGCAGGATCTTGAAGAAAGCGGCCTCGAAAGCGGACGTAACCAGCTTTGGGTTTATCCAGGGTTGTGTCGGCGACTTGAAATAGATCAGCGACCGCGTGTCGCAGCGCTTCTACTTCGTCAACCGGGATGATGTTTCCAGGCGGTAAATCCAGCATAATGGTGGCTATTGCTTGTGAGAATGAAGGATGTCTAGATTACAGCTCAGCGTCTGCTTCAGTTTCGTCGTCTCCCCAGCTGATGATCCAGATACAGGCGCCGGCAACCAGCGTGGTGATTAAGATCAACCAGAACCATTGGCTGCCGTTAAGGCCCACATCGCGGGCTTCATATACAAGCAATATGACCATGCCTACCGCCAGCGCAAACCATGCGGAGAGGTTGGGGTGCTGGCTGATCCAGTTCTTGAGGTTTCCCATTAATTTCAATAACTCCTAAAGCGTTCCAGAAAGTGTGCCCACCGGCCTGGGGGTCGCAAACCCGTTTAGTTTACCCGAGCCCGCTTCAGTCGGTCGTCACGCAGCACCTTGATTAGAAGTGAGGTGCCTTCAGGCTGAGATTCTTCGATGGCGGTCCGCCATGTTTGCGGCAGACTCTCTCTGTCGCTTTCCTTAAAACCCTGGGTAGTAAACAGCTGGCGCATGACGTCGGGCGCGTCGTTGGCGATAAAGGCCACGATAAGTTCGCAAATATGTTCGCCGGCCGATTTCTCAATCTCGCTGATGATAGCGGTCCCTGTCCGGGTGGCGGCAGACAGCGGGTGAATGAACATCTGGTCGATTCGGGCTACCTGATAGTCGATATTCCAGCCCATAATCGCGCTGACCTCTGTGCCGGTCTGGCCGATAAAATAGCTTCGTTCGCTGAAGGCCATCAACAGTTCTGACCGCTTCATCTTGACGGTGCCGTCGGTTGCCTTCTGAATCAACAGCAAGATTGAAGGGATGTCAGATGGTCGGGCCCGGCGGACTTCCAGTGCGCCAGCATCATCTGCTGGCTCGCTTTTCGGTGGCTCGGCAGGTTTCGGGGGCTTGGCTTTTTTGCCCAGCTGGGATTTCGGTTTTGGGATGTTCAGCAGCCGAGCTGTTTCTTTGGTCAGCCGGCTGCGTCCTGCTGGTGGCGTGGGTTTCTTCTTGGCAGGTGCCTTCGGCTCCGCACTCTGGGATGTGGGGGCGGGCACGTTGACCACTGCTGGCAGTTTAGCCCATGCTTCGAAGAATTTCGCCTCGGTATCTGACATGTTGCCGTCAGTTTCGATAACCACATCGGCCAGGGCCGCTTTGTCTTCTTGGGATGATTGGGCTTTGATGCGCGCCGCGGCTGAGCCGGTATCCATTCCTCTGCAGACACGGAGCCGCTCCAGCTGCTTCTGCTGAGAACAACGGGTCACCCAGATCTGCTGGCAGGAGTCCGCTAGTTTCCCTTCCAATAGCTTTATCGCTTCAATGAATATCAGCGGCTTACTGCTTTCGTCAATCCGCTGGGCCAATGTTTCCTGGACGGCGGGGTGTACGATTCCCTCAAGATCGCGCAGGGCATCGGCATCGTTGAAGACGATTTCACCCAAGACGCGCCGATTAATCCGGCCGTCGGGCCGGCGTACTTCCGGTCCAAAGGCGACCGCTATCGCGGCTTGTATATCGGTATCATTATCCATGATTTCATGGACAAGTTTGTCAGCATCAATTGCCAAGGCGCCTTCTTCCGCCGCGAGTTTCATGATGGCGGATTTACCGGTGGCGATATTACCTGTTACCCCAACGATAAATCTCTGGCTTTGGCCTTTGGACTGATCACTCATGAATTGACTTCTCCCACTGTTCCATCAATTGTGCTAGCTGGGTTTCGGTAGTTTTATATTCTACGCTCAGGGTTTGGATCTTGTCAAAAGTTTGAGCCTGGGCAGCGGCTTCCAGCGAGGTGCTGATTTCAGCCAGTTTTTCTTCAGTTTCATGAATCCGCAGCTCCAGTTTGTGCAGGGCTTCTTCTCGTTTCCGCAGCGCATTTTTGCTCAGCTGCTGGCCATCGAGTTCGGGGCTGGCTTCCGCCCGTTCTTCAGCGGCGGCTTCCTTCTGTAACGCTTTTTCCTGGTCCCGGGTCTCCAGGTACGCTTGATAGCCGCCTTTGTGGATGCGCAGAACGCCGTCGGCCAGTTCCCAGATTTGGGTCGCCAACCGATTTACCAGGTACCGATCGTGGGAGACCAGCAGGATGGTGCCGTCGAACAGTTCCAATGCTGCTTGCAGCACTTCTTGAGCGGGGATGTCCAGATGGTTTGTGGGTTCATCCAGCAGCAGGAAATTGGCCCCTTGGAGCGCCAGGATGGCCAACGCCAGCCGGCCGCGCTCGCCGCCGCTCAAGCTGCTGACTTGCTTGTACACATCATCTTCTCGGAACAGGTAGCGGGCCAGGTAGCTGCGGGCCTCACTGATGTTCATGCTCCGGTTGCGCAGCAGTTCGTCCAGAATGCTGTTGTTCAGATCCAGTTCGTCATGTGCCTGAGCGAAGTAGCCGATCTGCAGGCTGGCGCCTAACTCGATCTGGCCGCCTAGTCGATCCAGCCGCCCCAAGATGGTGCGCAGGAAGGTGGTTTTGCCGGAGCCGTTTGGGCCGATAAGGGCAGCGCATTCTTGCCGGCGCAGCTCAATATTGACGGCAGAAAACAGCAGTTTCTCAGGATAGCCGATCTGCAGATCTTTACTCCTTAGGATCACACTGCCGCTCCGATGAGAGGCGGTGATGTCCAGGTTGAGGATCGGGGGAGGGGAAGGGATTCTCAGAGAATTAATTCGCCCCTGCAGCTCGCCGACCGTCGATGCCGGCCGCTTTAAGTCCATTTCAGTCGATACCTGCAGCCACCCTTTGCTTTTGAGGTCATGGAGGACCGATAGGCCGCCGGCCCGGATCGCTTCCACCTCACGGCTGAGCCGGCTCAATTTGCCCTGGGCCATCTGGGTTCGCTGTCCAGCGATATGGCGGCGGATGAAATCCATCTCCTTCGCCATGCGCTCTTTCAGGGCCGAGAACTCCCGCTGGCGCCGCTCCCAGCGCTCCTGCCGCTGCACGGCGAAGGCGGTGTAGTTTCCCCGGTATACCTCAATGCCTGCGCGGCTCATTTCCCAAATGTTGTTGGTCACCTTATCAAGAAAATACCGATCATGGCTCACCAGCAGGATAGCGCCGTCCCATACTTTAAGCGCGCCTTCCAGCCATTCTACCGCTTCGATATCTAGATGGTTTGTGGGCTCGTCCAGAATCAAGAGATCTGGTTTGTCCAGCAGCAGTCGGGCCAGCAGTACCCGTGTTTTCTGCCCGCCGCTGAGATGGCTGAGGGGAAGGCCCCAATCTTCTTGCGCGAATCCGAGACCTGTCAGCACCTGCTTGATTCGAACTTGATAATCATAGCCGCCGGCCAGCTCGAACTGTTCCTGAAGCTTGCTGTACTGCTCAAACATCTCCTCGGTGAATTCGGTTTCTTCCATGCTTCTTTCGATTTGGCGCAAACGGGCTTCATCGGCACGCAAGTCGTCGAAGACGGTGAGCAGTTCGTCGAAAACTGAATGGGCTTGCACAGTAAATGCCTGCGCAGCCTCCTGAGGTAAGTATCCCAGACGGGTGCCTCGAGCCAAGTGGATACTGCCTGACGCCGGCCGGCTTATCCCTGCCATAATCAGCAGCAGGGTTGTTTTTCCTATTCCATTGGGTCCTACTAGGCCAATCTTGCCGTCATTTGGTATGCTGACAGAAATGCCTCCGAAGACATCGAAGGCACCAAAAGATTGGCTGACGTAGGATGAAGTCAAAATAGCCATAGCCGCTGATTATACCTTATCCTGATCGCTGGTGCGTGGGCAGCCGGAGACGGCCGTACAATCGTCCGGCAGGGTGTGTTCTCTCGCTGGGAAGACGGTCATGACGTTGGCCCAACATGGGTTGTGCGTGGCGGTGAAGCCACGCTAGGGCGATTCCGGGAAGTGAGCACTGAAACCAGCCACGGAAAGAAAAAACCCCCCTAAAAAGGGGGGTCCTTGTATATCGAATTTGGCTGAATAACCTGGACTTAGTTCAGGTACTGCCGCAGATGGCCGGCAAAGTTCGGATGACGGAGCTTGCGCAGCGCCTCTTTTTCCAGCTGCCGGATACGTTCTCGAGAGAGGCCGAACATTTCGCCTACTTCCTTAAGGGTTCGTGATTCGCCATCTTGAAGGCCGTAGCGCAAACGCAAAATACGAGCTTCACGTGGTGTCAGTTGGTCCAGAATGTCACCCAACTCTTCGGTGAGCATCTTCTGGGCGACGGACTCTGCTGGCGGCGGTGCCTCGACATCTTCGATAAAGTCACCCAATTCAGCATCAGATTCATCACCAACAGGGCGCTCCAGATGAACGGGTTGACGGCTGGTACGCAGCATCCAGCGTACCCGATCTACCGGCAGTTCCATGTTCTCAGCGATCTCTTCTGGAGTTGGCTGGCGTCCAAGTTTCTGCTCCAACTCTTGAGCAACCTGGTACAACTTGCTGATCCGTCCACCAAGATGGGCGGGGATACGAATGGTCCGGCCATGGTTGGCCAGAGCACGCGTCACTGCCTGCCGGATCCACCAGGTCGCATAAGTGCTGAACCGGTTCCCTCGGCGGTAATCATACTTCTCGACGGCTTTCATCAGGCCGACATTGCCTTCCTGGATCAGGTCCAAGAATTGCAGGCCGCGGCCGCGGTACTTCTTGGCAATACTGACGACAAGACGGGTGTTTGCCCGGATCAGGTGCGCTCGGGCGGCATCACCAATCAGTTCAACACGAACAAGGTAATCCCGTTCTTCATCATCGAGCTCTTCAGTTTCTTCTCGTTGTGAAGCTGCGCGTCCAGACTCGATTTCCATCGCCAGCTGTACTTCTTCTTCAGCAGTCAGCAGCTGCTGCTGACCCATCTCGCGGAAATATAAACCAACGGAATCATCGATCGGAACATTACTCAAGTCAAACAGGGGCGCTGCATGCGCTTTGTTGCCCTTGCCTCTGTTTGAGTAAAACGTATTGCGATTCGTGTATTCACCATCAATAACTGCTTCGCCGTTGCTGCGCATGAACTCTTTAGCATCTTCTTCGCTCTCATAGATGGGGACGCCCACGACTTGGGCCTCATCAAGGATCGCTTCCAGCAACAGTAAATTGTTCTCGACTTCAGGCAAAGTTTCAAGGATTTGATCGTAAGTGATATATCCTCGATCTACGCCATCATTCAGCAATGCACTAACTGTTTCCATTTCGTCGAATGGAGTCGTTAGGTCACTCATATATTAGATAACCTCTTCTATTTCTTAATATAGGCGGGGAGTGAGACTCTCACCCTGCGCTCTTCGTTCCTCTTCCTGCACGAGGTGCAGTCTAGCATATTCAAGGATCAAAAGTCAAGGGGGGTAACGCTCGCTTTGAACAAGATATAGCTGCCATTAATCTGGCGGTAATCTAAGGTCGAATTCCGCTGAAACCGGCGCTATTTGCTGCTTATGGGCGTATCATGGAGCCCGTCGAATGTCCAGGGAAACCAAAAGGTTTTAATTGACATAAAACGACTTCGCGCCGGAGGGTCGAGAGCACCGTTCTAAATCATGGCAGCTGTGATCAAAGCCTCTTAGTCACCGTCTGGCTCATCATCCGGCGGATCATCAGCCTCGTCATCCGGTTCGTCGTCAGGCTCATCATCATGCTCATCATCCGGTTCGTCATCGGGCTCATCAGTAGGGGGTTCATCAGCCTCATCGTCGGGCTCATCGTCCGGCGTGCTGACAGGCTCGATACCATCAGGCGAATCATTGCTGTCATCGATGCTGGTGCCGTCGTCGGTGTCCGGCGTGGTTGCCATAGGCACGGCTGCCGTTGGCGTTAAGGTGCTCTTGGCTGGTGTCGCCGTAGGCTCAATCGTGGCATCGTTACTGCTGTTTCGTCGGGGCGAAGGCGTCGACATTGTTGTAGGGATCGGCGTGACCGTCAATCTGTCTGAGGTGTCGGCAGATATGGTGATCGTCTGTGCGGTTAATTTGCCGGCGAATACCCGTCCTTTGACCAGCGCCGATGCCCCAACGGCAGCCGGCCCGTCAATCTCACTCTCGCTCGAAAGCTGCACTTCAATTCCGGCAATCTGCCAGAACTCCGGCTGTATCCTTTCGATGAGGCCGCTGAAGGTCACCTCGGCATCCCCACCCGCCTTCAGTAAAGCTTGGATCTCCCGAATGCGTTCTTGATTAAACTGTTCGGCTAAGCGGCTTTTGGCCTCAGAGTCGGCTGCCAGATCGAGCTGGAATCCTTCAATTACCTGTTTTGCTCCGTAAAGCGTATCTCCAGGAACGGCGGAAGCTGATGCCAGCAGAAGCCCAGCACCAAATAGCAGAACGACGATAACCGCCATCATCGGGATCAGGACTTTGCGCAGCCCGAAGAAGAAAGCTGGCCTTGAATGTCGGGCATCCTTCAAGGTGGCAGCTTGCTCCAAAAATGCTGAACGGGATTTGGCTTGCGCAGCCAAAGATGGCTGCAGGCTGAAGCTGCTGAGTTGGGCGGCTGTTTCCAGCAGCGGCCGCAGCCGGTTGGCATCGGCGGGATAACTGTCCAATATCTGCTGGATTGGCTTTCCCTGGTCAAGGGCGTCAAAGCATTCGATTAGCTTGGCTTCAAACTGATTGTCCATCATGCCCCTTCCCCGTGACCCAATTTGTCAGAAAGCGCGCTGATCGCTCTTGCCTGCAGCATCTTCACCGACCCTTCACTCTTGCCCATCACTTCGGCGACTTCACGGATGGGCATGCCGTATCCAAAACGAAGCGCAACGACATGCTGCTGATCTTCTGTGAGTGTTTTCATGGCTTCATACAGCTTCTCTTGATCGAGTAGATCCATGACCGCCTGATCCGGTTCTGCTTTGAGGCTGGGCAACGAATCGTCTAGAGGTGCCTCACGGGTCCGGTATTGCTTTCGGTAGAAATCCTTAACGACCCTGGAAGCAACAGTGAACATCCAGCCGCGCAGTGAATTGCTGGGAGCGGTGTGATCTCGCAAAGCGCTCAACAATCTGGTAAATACATCACTGGTCAGGTCCTCGGCGACATGGTAGTCGGACACGCGGTAAGAGATGTAGCGAAAAATCGCGGCGTAATAAGTGTCGTGGACTGTTGTCAAAGCATCTTCGTCAAGGGCACGTATGCGGCGAAGCAGGATCAGGTCATCTTGCACGTTGGGTTACTCACAGACTTACAGTGTCAAAGGGAGGTTTCTCTTGTCAAAAGAGTATCACAGCTGCTGGCCGATGCATAGAGGGAAACTCCCCGGGCCCATATTCGTTGCACTACACTCCCGCGTCACTGCCGCTTCCTTTTCTTTGACGTGCCGTTAAGTCGAAGGCGCGGATCACGTTGCCCGCAATTCGAGATACTGTCCAATCCGCGCCTTCGACCTGCTAAAGCCAACTTCATAAGACGAGCTCGGCTACCTAGTCATCATGTTTGTCGTCGTCGTGGCTGTCATCATCATCACTGCTGTCATCGTCATCATCGCTGCTGTCATCGTCATCATCATCGCTGTCATTGTCATCATCGTCGCTGTCATTGTCATCATCGTTGCTGTCGTCAGCCGAATCATCGTTGCTGTCGTCAGCCGAATCATCGTTGCTGTCGTCGGCCGAATCATCGTCGTAGTCGTCGGCCGAGTCATCGTCGTAGTCGTCGGCCGAATCATCGTCGTTGTCGTCGGCCGAGTCATCGTCGTAGTCGTCGGCCGAATCATCGTCATTGTCGGCAGCCGAATCATCGTCGTTGTCGTCGTTGTCGTCGTCGACTGCACTATCGTCAATACTGTCATCATTTCCGGTCGAATTGATCAGCTCAATTCTAAGGGCCATCAATGCGCCGTTGCTTGTTTCACTGAACTTAACCTCAACACGATCGCCAGTAGAGATAGTGCCCTCCATGCTGGTTTCAGAATCAATGCTGATGGTTTGGCCGTTTATTTGCAGTTCATTGTCCTGGATCTTCTCAACCAGCCCTTTCATCTGTAAAGACACTTTAGCCGAGCGGCCCTCATCAACGACCATATCATTGACGTTGGTGATTGGAGCGGTGCTTTCCAGATCGCTATTTTCCATCGAGGAGCCGACATCATTGCTGAAATTGGGTTCGATGGCTGGCCTGCCGCAGGCGGTTGCCAGCAGTATCAAGATCCCGAACAGGGCCATGAGATTTCGTTTTGTCTTTAGAATTATCTGCATTACGCTTACCTCGCTAAGGAATAAGTGGTCTACTATCTATTGAGTCGCATCGGGGTGGAAAAAGTAACGAATCAGATTCGAAAGAACAGGTTCAACCTGGAAGAGAGACCCTACCAGCTCTCTTTCTTGCGGGAACAGCATTGAGGCGAACCCCACATAGGCTGTCGAAGCGCCTCGCCTTTTCCGTGGCATAATCCAGTAGTAAGCTATAATGGGAGCAGAGCAGTTGATAGGTTATGTCAAGTAACGAATGAGACATTTGAGGCAAGAACGCGGACTACTACCAACGGACTTGCTTCTTCCTTAATCAACCAGGGATCAATGGGGAATTCCAGGATCAATTCAAACAGGAGCTAGTCAATCATGTCATCTACGCAAACCGTGCAGCCGAAAATCACTGTACTTAGCCGCGATCAAATGGAAAGGGTCCATGAATACTCTCTTCAAGTGCTGTTGAACACTGGCGTGCGGGTTGACTCGGCACAGGCCCGGCAGATATTCAGTCAAGGTGGGGCGTCTGTTGACGGTGATCGAGTACGAATCCCTCGAGAATTGGTGGAGTGGGCGCTCAAAGCAGCCCCCTCGACGGTGGATCTGTTCGACCGAAACGGGAATCACGCCTTCTGTCTTGGTGATGACCGGATGCGCTTTGGGATTGGGGTTACTGTCCTGAACTACCAAGATCCGCAAACTGACGAGCCGATCAAGTTCGCCAGGGAGCACATGGTCAAGACGGTCCGGTTGGGGAATACGCTCCCCAACTACGATGTCATTTCCACGGTTGGCATCATTCAAGATTACCCGCCTGAACAAGCGGATCTGTATGCGGCATTGGAGATGATTGCCAATACCACGAAGCCGCTGGTCATCTTGGTTTCAGAACAGCGGCTGTTCCCTGTCGTCCTGGACCTGCTGGAAGAGCTGGGCGGGGATCTGACATCAAAGCCGTATGTCATTCCCTACTTCAACCCGATCACGCCGCTGATTTTGGACAGCGGAACCGTCAGCAAGATGCTGACAGCTATCAATAGGGGACTGCCGATCATCTACTCCAACTACAGTATGTCGGGCATGACCTCTCCGATTACGCCGGCGGGGAATCTGGCGATGCTCAACGCCGAATTGCTGGTGGGCCTGGTTTTCAGCCAGCTAATAAAGGAAGGGACCCCCATTATCCTGGGCAGCCTTCCCAACCAATTCGACATGAAGAAGATGATCAGCTTCTACGATCCCCAAAGCATCCTTTCCAGCCTGGCATGTGCTGAGATGCTGGCGTACTACCAGCTGCCCCACTGCGGAACTTCCGGCGGGGCCAACGGCTGGGGGCCAGATCTGCAGGCTGCCGACATTCTATGGATGAACGCGCTGACCAGCATCATCGGCAAGTCGGGCCTGGCGCCCTTCGTGGGCGATACTTTGGGAGCGAAGGCGTTCTCTCCAGTCAGCGTGGTCTATGCTCATGAGATAATCACCCAGTCGCTCCGCTTTGCTGCCGGATTTGAGCTGGACGATGCTTCCGTGGCCCTCGATGAAATCGATCAAGTCGGCCCCGGCGGCAACTTCTTGATCACCGAGCAGACGCTCAAGAACTACCGGACCGCATACTACAACAGCCCGATGTTTCCTAACATGAGCATGGAGAGCTGGGTAGCCAAAGGGCGACCTGATGCCTCCAAGCTGCTCCGAAACTACACCGAGAAGCTTCTGGATCAGCCGGTTGTCCCAGATGACCATGATGATCTGCTGGCAAAAGGGGAAGCGTTCATTCGCCGGTTCGCCTCCGGCTAGCCTTTCTGCGGTTGAAACACAATTGGAAAAAGTGGCCAGCCGCCGATGTGAACCGACGGTTTTGCTGCCTGGTGGGTAACAGCCTACAATTCAACCATGACTTACCTGCATAACGCTCTAAAGAAGAAGCATGTGTTGGTGACCGGCGCTACCGGCTTCATCGGCTCCCGGCTGGCCTATCGTCTGGCATCTGAAGAAGGGGCTGTGGTTGTTGGTGCCGGGCGCTCGCTGGAGCGGGTTCCTTACCTGATCGATTCCGGGGTAGACTTACGCCAAATTGATTTAGCCGGCGCCGAACAGATGAGAGAGCTTGTCCAGGGACAGGAAATCATCATCCACGCCGCATGGCTGGGTCGGGAAGCCGGACCGGTGGGCGGCGCTCATCACCAGAACGTCCAGATTCTCGCCGACCTGATGCAGATGGCTGCCGATGCTGGAGTGAAGCGATTTGTCTTCGTGAGCTCCATCAGCGCTTACGGCCCCCCACAGCGTGAAGTCGTCGACGAGGCCCATCCTGTTTCTACTGATCAGCGGGACGAATACGGCAGATCCAAGGCCTTGAGCGAGCTGAAGGCCGCGGAGATCGCTGCCCGAACCGGCATGGAATTAGTGATCGTCCGCCCGGCAATGGTTTATGGCCCGCATTCCAAGACCTGGACCCTGCGCATGATCGATCTGGTCAAAAAAGGATTCCCGCTGCTGTTTGGCGATGGTTCCGGTTACGGCTATCCCTTGTTCATCGACAATCTGGTCGACGGCTTGATGCTGGCGGCTCATCGGGAAGAGGCTGCCGGCGAAGCGTTCAATTTCAGTGACCGCTCTCTTGATTGGCAGACCTTCTTTGGCTATTACGGGGGCATGGCCAATCGTCCGGTGCGTTCCATTCCCCTGTGGATGGCCTCAATGCTGGCGTACGCCAGCGAGAAATTCCGGCTGGGACTGCCGCTGACCCGGGAATGGCTGGCGTTTTATGTGCAGCGCAACAGCTTCCCGACTGGGAAGGCGGTAGCGCTGTTGGGGTACCAGCCGCGGATCGCCATCGAGGATGGCATGGCGTTGACCGAAAGGTGGCTGCGGGAATCAGGCTATCTGGATAGCTGAGTTTCGCCGGCATGGGCAGCAGCCCGGGAATTAGGTAAATGAATCTGATACGGCACCAGCTCCAGCCATCGACAGTTGAACCTTCCCTGTTTTCCTGGGTATTCATCTTGCTCGCCGGTATTGCCGTCGCCGGCGCTGTCCTTTATTGGCTGTTGATTACGACAGAAGGGGTCTACTTGGGCCGGCGAGTAGTCGTATGGCTCTACGACATCACTGCCCATAGATACGACAACATCAAGGAATTTGATGATGAGGCCGAGGATTTCTTTGTCGCTCGGCCGTTGAGCTATCATCTGCGTGATAAACCAGCCGCCAGGGTATTGGATGTGGCTACCGGCACCGGGCGGGTGCCCCATTATTTGCTGAACGCGCCTACCTTCAATGGCCGGGTCATCGGTCTGGACCCGGCTGCCAAAATGCTGGCATTGGCGGCGGCAAAGCTGGCGCCGTTTGGCAATCGAGTGAGTTTCGTCAGGCAAACCGCTGACCATCTCCCATTTCCGGACTGTTCTTTTGATGCGGTCACTTGTTTAGAGTCCTTAGAGTTCTTTCCCTCAGTTGAGCAGGCGATCCGGGAAATGGTCCGGGTGCTGAAGCCGGGCGGGGTTCTGATGGTCACTCGGCGGCGAGGTTGGGAGGCAAAAGCATTCCTGGGCCGGTATCGCAGCCGAGAGGATTTCGAGCTGTTTCTCAGGGGGTTTGGTCTGCTGGAAGTCAATACCCAGCCCTGGCAGGTCGATTACGCCCAGGTATTTGGCCGCAAGCCGGCCTAAACCTCACCTTCTTCCTAATTCCTCACTTACATCTCCCTTTTCGGCGACCGTGATCGGTTCATAGCCCTTCTTCCGTTCATGTCGCCTGGCTGGCAGTACCCAGCTTTACACGGCAGCCTCTGAATTCATGCTATGATAAGGACAGCTCGAGGCCAGTGGGGTGCATCTCAGAAGGCGGCCTCAACGGCGCGGCCGCCGGCAACTGTCACAAATTGGGTGGGCTTGGTGTTGAGATGGATAAATCGTTCAAAGCAGAAAACGAAGAAGGATCACCTGTGACAGTATTGTCCGACAATCTACTGCTGGAGCGCATCGGTCATGGTGATGCTGACTCCTTTGATGTTTTGTTTCACCGGCACTACGATCGGATCTACGGCCTGCTTTTCCGGCTGGTTGGCAATCGCGTAGAAGCGGAAGATTTGACTCAAGAGGCATTCTTGAAACTGTATCACCACGCTTTTGGCAACCGGCTCTTCATTAAGAAAAGAGAGCACAATATCAGCGCCTGGCTGTATCGTGTGGCTACCAACCTGGGATACAACTTGATCAGAAGCCGGAAGCGCCGATGGCAGCGGAATCTGCTGCTGGTTCCCGATCCGAGTGGCGTTCCCGGTGCCGTTGAAGAGGTGGAAAGGCGTGAAGCGCAAAAAATGGTTCGTGATGCATTGGCGAAGCTGCCCCCCCGCCAAACACAGCTGCTGCTGCTGCGGCAGATGGGCCTCAGCTACGCGGAATGCGCCGAGGCGTGTGACGTGGCCCCGGGATCGGTAGGGACATTGCTGGCCCGGGCTACGGCAGCGTTTCGCCAAGCTTTTGAATCAGGGCATGGAGAGCCAGGAGGAAAGAATGAGCCAAACCAGGGATGAGATTCAGGACGTGCTGGACCAGCTCGCCATCTTGGAGCCTGGAACAGCGGATGCTCCTGCAAGGGCTGCCCGTACGCTCGCGGACATATACGGTCAGATTGAAGAGGGCAAAGAGAATCACCCCTGGCGGCGGCTGCTGCGAAGTTGGGAGATTCTCACCGCCCGATCAATCGGTAGAGCTGCCTATACGGCAGTGTTCACGCTGCTGATCTTTGCCTTTGCATTTTCTTTTCCGGTAGTCCGGGCAGCCGCCAGCGACTTTCTGGGACTTTTCCGGGTACAGAAATTCGCCGCGATTTCCATTTCTACGGAACAGATCGCCATTTTGGAGCAGGTTGCTGCTGAAGGGCTGACCCCTGGCAGCTTCGAGCTGGTGCAGGAGCCAGGTCCGCAGATCTCAGTGGATTCCTTGACAGAGGCGGAACAGCTCACTGGAACTACCCTCCGCAGGTTGTCAGCGCTTGCCGCTGCCGATGAGGTTTACGTTACCGAAGGGGGCAGTGGACGTCTAATCATTGATCTAGACGGTGTACGCGGAATTCTTGCGGCTGCCGGCGTTGATCCGATGGGGCTGCCTGATGAGCTGGATGGAAAGCAGATCGATGTATCTGTTTTTGCCTTGGCTGAGCAGCGATGGGCGGATGGTCGGTGGATGCTGCAGACGGAATCGCCGCAGGTGACCTACCCGGATAATCTTGATCCCACCCTGTTGGGCATGTCGCTGCTGCAGCTGTTGGGTATGAATGAAGCGGAGTCTATTCG
>JAHEEY010000263.1 GCA_024640485.1 Chloroflexota bacterium
GCGACAGAGGTTTGGATTTTATTCAGGAAGCGGATCGAGAGCTCTTCGCGCGGGCATTGGAGAGCCACATCGGGTAAGAGGATCCGCCGGTGGGGAGACCCATAAGTGAACCAGGGGGGGGAAGACAGGTGGAGCAAATTTGTGGAGGTGGCTATGTCTATTAAGATAGCAATTAAAACTGAAGGGTTGACGAAATCGTATGGAAAGGTTCAGGCACTGCGAGGCATTGATCTGGAAGTCGATGAGGGCACCATCTTCGGATTCTTGGGGCCAAACGGGGCCGGCAAGACAACGACTATTCGCTGCCTGCTGGATCTGATACGCCCCGACAGCGGCGTCGTGCGGGTGCTGGATATGGATCCGCAAGCCAACCCTGTAGACGTGAAAGCACGGGTCGGCTACCTGCCGGGCGAACTGCAGCTGTACGATAACCTGACAACGCGAGGGCTGCTGCGGTATCTCAACGCCTTGCGGGGGAATCAAGTAGATTGGGATTACGTGCGGGAGCTGGCCAACCGGCTGGAGCTGGATCTGAGGCGGCCTATTAAGAACCTGTCCAAAGGAAATAAGCAGAAGGTCGGCGTGATCCAGGCGTTGATGCACCGGCCGGAACTGCTGCTGTTGGACGAACCGACGGCAGGATTGGACCCGCTGATCCAGCAGGAAGTGCTGCATCTGTTGGCGGAAGCGAAAGAGAATGGGGCTACGGTTTTCTTCTCCTCTCATATCCTCAGCGAAGTGCAGATGGCGACTGAGAAAGTGGCCATCATTCGGGAAGGAGAGATAGTCGAAGTCGCGGATACCAAAGAGTTGATCAACCGGTCATTGACCCGGGCGCACGTCATTTTCAAGGAGCCGGTGGCTAATTCGGCGCTGGATGGTGTGGCGGGTGTCACCGTGCTGTCGCGGGATGACGGCCTGTCGGTGATGCTGCAGGTAGAAGGGGAGATGGACGAACTGATCAAATCATTGGCGGCGCTTCCTGTCAGCCAATTCGAAACGGAACGGCCGTCGTTAGAAGAGATTTTCCTGGCATACTACGAGACGGGTGCCAAGGAGGGTAAATAAGATGTGGGCTGAATTTAGATACACGTTAGGCCGGCTGCGGGGGCAAATCATCGGTTGGAGTATTGGCCTGGCTGCGTACGGCTTGTTGATGGTCTCTTTCTTTGATTCGATCGTGAATATAGAAGGGTTTGAGGATATCCTGGCCAGCTACCCGCAAGAGATGATGGCTTTCTTTGGCGATTTCATGGCGATCATGACGCCGGTAGGGTACCTGGATATTTACTACTTCAGCTACATGACGGTAATTGTGGGTATCTTCGCCGTGGGCGTCTGCGCCACTTTGTTGGTAGGGGACGAAGAGAAGGGGATCCTGGACCTGGTGATGGCCCATCCGATCAGCCGTTCGGCGATCTTCTTCGGCCGGTGGTCGGGCTTCGTTGTGGCGACGATGATCATTCTGGGCGCGGGCTGGCTGAGCTGGGCGATCCCGGTGGGCGGGACCGGCCTTGACTTGAGCTGGATAGAGCTGCTGCGCCCATTTATCCCGCTGCTAGTGATGCTGGTACTTTTTGGCGGGTTGGCGCTGCTCTTGAGCATGCTGCTGCCTTCGGCGCGGATGGCCAGTATGCTGGCTGGCGGGCTGATGGTGGGCAACTACCTGCTTACCGGCCTGGCTAATATGAATGAGGATTTGAAAGCGGTGGTTGAGTACACGCCACTGCATTACTTCCAAGGGGGTAAGGCGGTGGAAGGGATTAATGGGCAGTGGCTGTCCGGGCTGCTGTTGGCCGCGGTGGTGCTGCTAGTGTTAGCCTGGTGGCGCTTTGAGAGACGGGACATTCGTGTCGGCGGCGAAGGCGGCTGGCGGCTGTCGTGGCAGCGAAAATTGAAGGTGAACGCGGGCTAGGCGAACCGGGGAACGTTTCAGATACGAACAGTTCTCAATCCCTGCTGAAGTATGGGAGGCTGCCAAATGGAGTCACCGCTGCGGCCCAAAGAGTACCTTGGGAAATACCGTGGCGGAGCGGTGAGCGCACGGTAATGGGCAGCTGTCCTAGAAGTGTCTGGTGAGAAGAGACGAAGTTGTATTGGAAAATCGGAAGGTCATCATTATGATGTAATGGTGACCTTGTTTATTTTCGCTGGCGAAGGTAAAAGGAGACCTTGATGGCTGTGAGACAGATAGGCACAGATGTGTACCAAATTTCGTTGGGATATGTTAACGCGTTCCTGATCGATGGGGGCCAGCTGACGCTGATTGATACGGGCGTGCCCAGCAGCGGCGAGAAAATCGTGAAAGCAATCCAGGATATCGGCAGGCAGCCCAAGGATCTTGGGCATATCTTGCTGACTCACTGCCATTTTGACCATACCGGCAGCCTGGCTATGCTAAAGGAAGCAACAGGGGCGCAGACGTATATGCATCAGGCTGACGCGGCGCTGCTGGCGGCAGGGAAAATGATGCGCCCGGTGGGGCCGGCGCCGGTCTGGTGGTCGAAGCTGATGTTTTCGCTGCTGCCTGTCGGCCGGCTGAATTCGGACTGTGAGCCTATCGTGATCGATCATGAAATTGGGGATGGGGATACCCTGGATATCGGCGGCGAGCTGCAGGTGATTCATGTGCCGGGGCATTGCGCCGGGCAGCTGGCCTTTCTGAGTCCGAGGGACGGCGGGATCCTTTTCGCGGCTGATGCGTGTATGAATATGGCCGGGATGGGGTATGCCCCCATTTATGAAGATGTGGAAGCGGGGGAACGGAGCCTGGAAAAATTGGCTGAACTGGCGTTTGAGACAGTTGGTTTCGGCCATGGCCGCAGTATCGTCGGCGGGGCCAGTGACCGGTTCCGGCAGCGCTGGCTGCCGGCGTGAAAAACTTGCTAAGGAGATATAGCTGATGGGATCACATCCAATTAACCTGGCGGTTCGGTTTCTGTTGGAGCTGGGCGGGCTGGCGGCCCTGGCTCATTGGGGGTGGCAGCGCTATGACGGCGCCTGGGGCGTTGTATTAGCCGTTATCCTGGTGGTGGCGGCAGCGGTGATCTGGGGTACCTTTGCTGTGCCCGATGATCCCAGCCGTTCGGGGAAGGCGCCGGTGCCGGTGCCGGGATTGCTGCGGCTGCTGCTGGAGCTGGCGTTCTTTGCGGTCAGCAGCTGGGCGCTGCTAGGGAGCAGCTGGTCGGCGATGGGGATCCCTTTTGCCATTATTGTGATCATTCATTACCTGATTTCTTACGATAGAGTGATTTGGCTTCTGAATCAATGAGGGCGAAGCTGCCGATCATGATATTTGCCATTCTGGGGGGATAAGTAAGAACGTCCAGTCTTATCGACGATTTCAAGACGGCGATGAGATGCGAAGCAGTGACAGAAGCGTAGGTGGGCCAGCTATGGGTCCCGCCAAGACGCGTACGATCTCGATGGAATGCGCCAACTCTCGCAAGGCCATCTGACGCAATCGGGCAAGGAGTGCCCGCGTTCAAGAGACATATGCTGGTGACTTCAGAAACGAATGGTTCTCTGTCTGAAATAGTTTGATAGTTTGGCAGACGAATAGTGTAGAATTGTACTGATTGTTGTGGTAAAAGAAGCGACAGCAGTCCGATTCCATTCATATCCCCAGACTAGGGCCTTTACGAAGTTTGTTGGAGCGGCCTATGTCAGCAGTGATGAGCAGGATTCTTGGAAGCAAGAGCCGCTTAGGAACGGCAGCCATTGAAGATGGCCGGCGGGATGGAGCGGCCCAAACTTGGGCTGACCTTCAGAAGCCCATGCCAAACCTATTATCATGAACGCCCATCAGGCTTTTCCACCCCAACCAACCTCTTTTGTCGGCCGGGAAAGTGAAGTCGCGGCAATCGTAAAGAGGCTAGCAGATCAATCCTGCCGGCTTTTGACGTTAATTGGCCCGGGCGGCATTGGCAAAACGCGTCTAGGGATTGAAGCCGCCGAACGGTTGGCAAGTCCCAAGACGGAAACCGATCCGATCAATCTATTCCCCGATGGCGTTTACCTGGTCATGCTGCAATCGGTTGCCTCGGTTGCCAGCGTCATCCCGGCTATTGCCAGCGCCATTGGCTTTGAGTTTTATGAAGCGCGCCATCGGCAAAGACAGCTCACCAATCACATCGCTGATAAACAGCTCTTGTTGATCCTGGACAATTTGGAGCATCTCCTGGATGCCAGCGACCAGATCAGCAAACTTCTTTCCAGTGTGCCCCGGCTGAAACTACTGGTCACTTCACGCGAGCCGCTCAATCTGCGTGAAGAGTGGTTGTTCCATGTAGATGGACTGCCGTTCCCAAACGCTGAAGACGAAGCGTTCGCGGCATATGATGCTGTCCGGCTTTTCGCTGAGCGCGCCCGTCGCGCCCGCCACGATTTTTCGCTGGATGATGATCGGCTGTGCGTGGTCCGGCTCTGCCAGCTTGTTGATGGCATGCCCCTGGCGATTGAATTGGCCGCGGTCTGGTTGAAAAGATTAAGCTGCAATGAAATCGTAACTGAAATCGAGGGCAATCTGGACATTCTAGAGACAGTGATGCACGGTGTGCCAGACCGTCATCGGAGTGTGCGGGCGGTTTTCGACTATTCATGGCAGCTCCTTGACCCAGAAGAGCGAGATCTGTTCATGAAGCTGTCTGTGTTCCAAGGTGGTTTCCGGCGGGAGGCGGCCGAACAGATAGCGGGCGCTTCGCTGCAGACCTTATCGGCTTTGGTGGACAAGTCGATGTTGGCTGCGCCAAGCAGCGGCCGTTACCAGCTGCACGAATTGCAGAGACAGTATGGTGCGGGACAGCTGGAGAAGGCAGCCGGGCTGGAGACGGCGGTGCGCAACCGTCATTGTGAACAGTTTACAGCGATGATGAACCGGCCTTTTCGAGATTTCTGGGGCCACCGGGGTAAAGAAACGCTTAAAGAGATTGATGCGGATTTCGACAATGTGCAATCGGCCTGGAATTGGGCGGTTGATCAAGGGCGATATCGCGATTTGCTCATATTGGTTGAGGGTCTGCTTCCTTATTGGTATTTTCGCTGGCACCAGGGGGTGGAAAAGGCATTTCATGATGGTTTAGTCGCGCTACGAAGCGCCGAACCTGGCACGGAAAGAGATCTCGCTCTGGGCCGGTTACTGGCGCAGCAAAGCTCTGTTGATCTCTGGATGGGAAATGGGCAGAATGCAAAAGAACGGGCAAAGGAAAGCATCGCTATTCTGGAACCACTGGACGCCCGGTACGAATTGTCCCACGGGTATGGAAATCTGGCGCGGGCTTCTTGCTGGGAGCCACACCGCGATCCCGAGGAAGCTAAAGCGCTGACTATAAAAGCGGTCGCTATGTTCGGAGAGACCGGTCAATATGAATTGCAGGGGTTAATGTGTGCCATGCTGGGTTACCTGTACTACGACATCGGACAATACAAAGAAAGCGAACAATGGCACCAAGAAGATTTGAAACTGGGCCGGAGAAATGGCGATCCTCTGAGTGAGACCAGGGCACTGGGAAATCTGGGCCGCCATGCGCTGATACTCGGTAAATACCGCGAGGCACGCCAGCTTCTTTTGGAGAGCCTGAAAACTGCCAAGCTACTTGAGAATAAGAACTGGATCAATGAAGCGCTCAATAGATTGGGGGAAGTGGCGATGGCTGTGGGGGAACTTGAGACGGCCGAACGCTGTTTTCAGGAATGTCTAGTAAGGGCCCAGGAGTGGGGTAAGCCATACAGTATTGCCAACAGTCTCGTTAACCTGGCCGGACTGTTCGCCGCCCGTAGGGAATATGAACAGGCGCGGCTGCTTTATCAGGAATCCACAGCCCATGGTGAAGAGAGCCGCATGCTTCAAGTAGATCGGCTTTGGGGAATGGGCCGGATCGCCTTTGCCGAAGGGGCGTATGCTGAAGCTGAGCGGCTGCATAAAGAGAGCCTGGGGATTTGTGAAGAGGATGGCTACCGGCGCCAAAAGGCAAAAAACGAGGATGCCCTTGGTCGGATCGCGTTGGCGCAAAGGCTGGTTTTTGAGGCGAGGCCATATTTCAGGTCGGCATTGCGGGACGGCGTGGCCATCGGGGCGCCGCCATGCATACTGGAAAGCATGATTAGCATCGGCGAACTCGCCGCATCTGAGGGTGATCGGCAAGGAGCGTCGGCGCTGGCGATGCTGGTGGCAAACCATCCAGCGAGTTCGTTCGACTGTAAAGAACGGGCGGCACGACTGCTCAGGCAGACAGAAGCAGAGTTGGCCCCCGAAAAGATAGAAACGATGGCCCGGCGCACTGCTCCAGAGAATTTACCTTCAATCGCCGCTGAATGGCTGGCCCGGCTGAGCAGTGCCGACCCGTCAACCCATATCGCGAATGCCGCCAAACCTCAAGCTTTGTTGGATCCTCTCAGCGAACGGGAGCTTGAGCTGATCCGACTGGTCTCCGAAGGAAGATCAAACCGGGAAATCGCGGCCGCGTTGACAATAGCGCTAGGGACGGTCAAGTCTCATCTCCACAATATCTACCAGAAGTTAGGCGCAGGCAGTCGTACTCAGGCCATTATTAGAGCCAGAGAGCTGGACTTGCTGTAATATCTCCCATACCCCTTTTTCCACAACAACACTCACGATTCATAAATGAACCCCCAAATCTAACTTTGGATGGATGACGGCTGGCCGGGTTCATCATTATCCTTCTTGATAGATACGATG
>JAHEEY010000264.1 GCA_024640485.1 Chloroflexota bacterium
CGCCACCTCTTCTTTTCCAGGCCACTCCCTGCTAGATTTAGGTCATTCAGTAGTTCTGCGTATAATTCGCACCTATGACAGACACACCGCCAAAGCTAGATAAAGAATCCAGCACAGACCGTAGCGCCCGGTCCCAGGTAATGCAAGCCGCGGGCATCGTCGGCGCTGCCGTCCTGGTAAGCCGCGTCCTCGGCTTAGTTCGAGAAATCGTCACCAAATACTATTTGGGGGTCACCACTATCGAGGCCACTGCCTATGATGCCGCCAACCGGTTTCCAGAGGCGATTTTTCTTATTATCGCCGGCGGTGCCATCGGCTCTGCCTTCATCCCCACCTTTTCCGCATACTTCGCCCGTGATGATGAAGCCGGCGGCTGGCAGCTGTTCTCCGCTGTGGTCAACCTGACCACACTGGTTATCACCCTGTTCGCTGGGGTGACCATTTTGTTCGCTCCCCAGTTCGTCGATTTCTTCCTGGCGGACCTGATTGCCGAACAGCCGGAAATTCGCGAACTGACGGTGCAGCTGATGCGAATCATGCTGCTTTCCACGATGATCTTCGGCGCCAGCGGCGTGATTATGGGCGCGTTGAACGCCCGCCAGCATTTCCTGCTGCCGGCGCTGGCACCCATTGTCTACAATCTTGGCATTATCGCCGGCGTGGTTATTTGGGCCAGCCTGGGCTATGCCCCTGAAATGGGGCTGTCTCTAGGCGCGGTATTGGGTGCTTTCGGCCATCTGCTCATCCAACTGCCAGGCTTGCGTCAAAAAGGGGCCAAATACAGCCTCTATCTCTCAGTGAAGGATCCCGGAGTCCGGCAGGTGCTCAAACTGATGGCGCCGCGCATTTTGGGGCTCTCTTTCAGCGAAATCAATAAGTTCATCATCCTGTTCCTGACTGGCTCCATGTCTCTGGGCAGCTTGCCGGCCCTCACCGCCGCCCTGCGCATCATCATCATGCCCCAAGGAGTACTTGGACAGGCGATGGGAATCGCCACCTTCCCCACTATGGCGACGCTGGCAGCCAAATCGGCCCTGACGGAAATGAGGCAGATCATCTCCAGTTCGCTGCGGCTGCTGCTCTTCCTGGGCGCGCCGGCCTCTATTCTGTTGATGCTCTTGGGGAAGCCTCTGATCACCATTCTTTTTCAACGGGGCCTGTTCGATGCCGAATCTACCGAGCTTGTCACTTGGGCGCTGCTCTTCCTGTCTATCGGACTGGTAGCCCTAACCGCGCTGGAAGTCATCGCCCGCGCTTTTTATGCCATGAGCGACACCGTCACACCGGTGCTGGCTGGCGGCGTCCAGGTGCTGGTGATGGGTTTGATGAGCTGGTGGCTGAGTCACATCGTCTTCCCTGCCCGCAACTGGAACGCTCTGGGCGGGCTGGCGCTGGGCTTCAGCCTGTCCAATTTCCTGGAGGTCGGTCTGCTGTTATGGCTGCTGCGCGCCAAGATGGGCGGACTCAACGGCCGGGCGCTGCTGGATGGCCTATGGCGGGTGCTGACTGCCAGCATCTTGATGTCGGCGGCAATTCTGCTGGTGCTGAACCAGATCAATGCCGCGGCAATATGGCTGCAGCTAATTATCGGTGGGCTGGTCGGCGGCGGCGTCTATTTGGGAGCGTCGTTCATCTTGCGGATTACCGAGCTGGAAGAGTTGATCACCTTTGGGCGGCAGCGCATCAAACGGTAGCCAACGCCTCGGGACAGCAGGCAATAAAAAACCCGGGGGCTCCCGGGTGTCTTTCAAATATCTGTTTGCTGCGAAACCTGCCGTTCTTTTCGCTTAGTTACCTGCGGCAATAGCGGCGTCGTTCATCACTACCGAAGATTTAACCAAGACTTCGCCATTGACCCATACCTGCAGCTCGTACTCGCCGTTCTGGAAACCTTCGTCAGGATTCAAGAAGATGTAGCCAGGGCCGTCGCTGCCGTAGCTCCACAGTTCGTTGCCGCCGTCAATGACCGCCCCATTGTGACGCCACACCCAGGCCCATTCCAAACCATTGTCCATCTTGCTGTAATCGAAGGTGGCATACAATGTATATCGCCCTTCGGAGAAGATCTGCCGGGGGTTCACTGGGGAATATTTCGAATCAATATCTGTGGAGAAAGCCAGCTGACCTAGATTGGTCTCGCTGCTCAACTCCACCGCAGGCTCGAAATTGTCGTATTCGGCAGGTAGGGCATCTGTTACCGGAGCGCTGAAACCATTCAAACGTTCCGACACCAGCACCGGAGAAACCGATGAGGCGACTTCCGCCGACACCAGCTCTGACAGAACGACTTCGTCAACAGAGTCCTGGCTGGACACTTCGACGGCAGCGATGATTTCTTGTTTCGGTGGTTTCGCGTTAGTGAGAATAGCTACCCGGGAGATCGTATCTGGCGGGGTTTGCCAGGCGTAACCAAAAATTCCTGCTGTCAGGATAACCAAAATCAAGCTGGCCTGCGAATACGACTGCATTCGCTTTTCAGCTTGACGACGCAAAAAGAAATAGGGTGACTGTTTCATTTCGCGCCAAGATTTAATTGTGATGATCGCGGTTATCAGGGCAAGCAGCAAAAGCGTGCCCATTAACCATGGTATTATCGTATCGCCCAGTATCACAAACAATCCTCTTCCCAAAGATTACGGTACATTATAGAGAAAAAATAAAAATACATCAAGTTTGCGCAACCAACTTGGTACTTTTATGAGCAAATGCCACCTAACTGACGCTTATCGGTCCCCGAAAAACCGAAAATATGAGAAGATCTTACATGCGTCATGTTTTATACATGAGAAATGGCAGTTGCCGATGTCAGAATGACGCCTAAAATTGGGTCCTATGATTGAATTACGTGGATTGGTTAAGAATTACGGACTGCACGCAGTCTTGCGTGGTGTCAACCTGCATGTAAAGAAAGGGGAATTTGTCACCCTGGTGGGCACCAATGGCGCCGGCAAGACAACGCTCATGCGTATTGTTGCCACACTATTGAAGCCAACCTCCGGTGATGTCCTCATTGGCGGCTGGCCTCTACCGGGGCATGCGGATCAAGTACGGCAGCATATCGGGCTGGTCTCACACCAGGCACTGCTTTACGGCGATTTGACGGCAGGCGAGAATCTACAGTTTTTCGCCCGCCTGTACCAACTGGATCATCAAACTGACCGGGTAGAAAAAGCGTTGAAAGAAGTGGGGTTGGCCGCCCGCAAACGGGATCCGGTCAGCACATTTTCCCGCGGTATGATTCAACGGCTGACCATCGCCCGGGCCACCCTGCATGAACCGGACATTTTGCTGCTGGATGAGCCCTATACCGGGCTAGATCAAGATGCTGCCCATCTGCTGGACAGCCTGCTGGAACGGGAAATGGACAAGGGCCGGACCATCCTTATGATCACCCATGACCTGATTCATGGGTGGAATCTATCCCACCGCAGCGTCATCCTAAATCGCGGCAAAATCGTCCGCGAAGTTAACCGCGGAGAAGCCAGCCCAGCAGAGTTCCTGGATATCTACGCTGAGAACACCGGTCGGCGCGCAGCCGCGCGGGTAGGCGGGTGAAAGCAAACATGAGCAAACAACTAACTGAAAAGAAATCGATATTCTCCGTCCTTGGCAGATCTCCATATGCCGCCGCTGTTTGGGCTATTGTGTGGAAAGATCTGCAGATCGAGCGCCATACGAAACAAACACTCAGCGTCATGATCATGTTCTCACTATCTACGGTGGTCATGTTCAATTTCGCCCTGGAGACAAACCTGGACGCCGCCCGAAATGTAGCCACCGGCTTACTGTGGGCCACCATATTGTTAGCGGGGACTTTAGGGTTGAACCGTTCCCTGGCTATCGAACAGGAAAACCGGACCGTGGATGCCATTTTGATGGCACCAGTCAGCCGCAGCGCGATTTATATCGGCAAGGTGCTGAGCGTCACCCTCTTCTCTATAGTGCTGGAAGTGGCGCTGGTATTCATCTTTATCATGTTCTTCAACAAACCCCTCTGGCGCCCCCAGGTTTTGTTGATCCTGGTGCTGGGAACGATCGGCTACATCTCCGCTGGCGTGCTGATCACCTCGATGACGATCCAAACTCGAACTCGTGAAGTGCTGCTGCCGGTGCTGCTGCTGCCGCTTTCCCTGCCGCTCATCTTACCCGCGGCGATGGCTGTGGCCAGCTACATGTTCCCCCAGACACCCACCTGGGGCGAAGTGCAAAGCCCCATTCTGCTGGTGATCATTTATGATCTACTCATGATCACGACTGGTGTCATGTCATATCATTATGTTGTAGAATCCTGATTACAACACCCTGTGATGATCGATGCCTGCAGACGGCGACATCCTCATTACAGCAACGTAAAAACCCTCAACCTTTTTAGGAGAGTTGAAACATGGAATTGACTCGTTTAGACCGCAACGTTCGCATCTTGAATTGGGCGGCAGCCATCGCCATCTTCATAGATTTGGCAGTGATTTTCTTCTATGCCCCCACAGAAAAGACGATGGGGAACGTACAGCGTATCTTTTACTTTCACGTAGGGGCTGCCTGGGTAGGCGCTGTCGCCTTTTTTGTTGCCCTTGTCGCCGGCATCATCTACCTGCGCAAGCCAGGCCGGAAATGGGACACATTAGCCGTGGCTTCCGTTGAGATCGGCCTGGTCTTTTTGACCATGGCCACCGTCGCCGGTTCGGTCTGGGGCAAACCAGCCTGGAATGCCTGGTGGACCTGGAGCCCCCGGCTGACCTTGATCACCATCGCCTGGCTGACCTATGCCGCCTACTTCATGCTTCGCGGCGCGATTGAAGATGCGGAAAAACGGGGCCGTTTCTCTGCCGTGTATGTGATTGTCGCTTTTGTGACCATCATCATGTCTTACTTGAGCGTGCGGGTACTGCGAGACGTCCACCCCGTGGTTGTCGGCGACACTGCCGAATCAGCCAAGGGCGCCGCCGAAGGGCTGCAAGATTTCTCAGGGGTTGACTCCATGCGTATGGTGATCAGCCTCAATGTCAGTGTGGTGGCCTTCTCGATTTTATATGCGGCGTGGATGGCCAACCGCATCCGGCTGCAGCACCTGATGGATGAAACAAATTCGCTGAAGATGCGCGTTGCCGCTCGTCTACAAGGAGACCACGCATGAGCAGTATTTACCTCACCACCTTGCTGACTGCACTCTGGCAGTCACAATCAGACATCGCCAACCAATTCAACGGATACCTTATCCTGGGCTACGTCGTTATGTGGGTCATCGGCATGATCTATGTGATCAGCCTGGCTTCCCGGCAGAACAACCTCAAGCAAGATATTGAACTGATGCAGCAGCTTCTTCAAGAAGACAGCGGCCAGACAGAGTAAGCAGCTTGAATTCGTAAGAACCAACGCAAAAAGTCTCTTCCCGGAAGAGGCTTTTTGCGTTAACTGTAAGATTGGCAGCTTCCATGTTGTCGAAGTGACGAAAAGTTATACGCAAATTCCATGAATTTGGAGATCTCTATGTTAAAAGAATCCTCCCAGCTTTCAGCGCTGAGGAACCTATCTATGGGAAAGCGGCTGCTAATCGGCCTGGCACTTCTGATCGTCGCCTTCCTGATCATTGGCTCAATCACCCAATCCTCGGCTTCCGGGGAATTCTCGTTTGGCATCCAGGCACAGCCTTTCTATATACTGGCCATTCTCGCATTTGGAGGCGGCCTACTTAGCTTCGCCTCCCCCTGTACCCTGCCTGTCTTGACCGCCTACTTCGCTTTTGCCTTCCAGAGCGACCGCAAGCAAATTGCCACCAATACCCTGGCCTTCATGCTCGGCCTGGGGACCACCTTCAGCTTGTTAGGCGCCGTGGGCTTCGCCCTGGGCCGGGTGCTGCGGCAAAACGAGCAGATGCTGATCCTCATCGGCGGCGCCTTCATCCTGGTGCTGGGTGTGATGAGCTTCCTGGGCAAAGGGTTTTCCGGCATGCAGCCCTCCGGCGGCAGCCAGACGCACAACACGACACTGAAAGGATCCTACCTGCTGGGATTATCCTTCGCCGTAGGCTGGTCCAGCTGTGTCGGCCCCATCTTGGGCGCGGTATTTACCCTGGCTTCTCAAACGACCTCTGTCTGGAACGGGATGATGCTGTTGTTCATCTATACGTTGGGCCTGGGCCTTCCCCTGATCATCGTTTCCACTTTCTTCGGCCGCATGAGCCGCAAGAGCCTGTTCTGGCGCCTGCTGCGCGGCAAAGGGTGGGATTGGAACGCGCCGACACTTGCCGTCGCACTGATTTGGGCTTTGGCGATTTGGGGTATTTTGACAGCATTAGGCCGCTACGCCTTCCGCAGCCTGTCGATCTTCGAAGGGCAGACGTTTACCACCGTCCACCTGGTTGGCCTGCTGGTGGTGACTATCATTGGCGCTTTCCTGTGGGTATACACCGGACAGAACGCCCGGCGCATGCTGCTGCATCTGCACTCCACCCAATTGGTCAGCGGCATCATGTTCATAGCGATCGGCGCGCTGATGTTGACCGGAAAACTGGCTAGCTTCAACTCCTTGCTCCCTCCAGATCTGGCCATCTGGTTCATCGAGGTTGAAGAGAAGTTCATTTCCTTGTTCAACTAGGGGGCGCTTTACAGGATTGGATATCGAAACTTCCAAGGGGCCACCCAGAGAGAGCCTGTCGACAGCCCTTCTTATCA
>JAHEEY010000265.1 GCA_024640485.1 Chloroflexota bacterium
CGATATCTTCAGGAGATTCAAATCCGAAGCGGACGCCATAGACAGCGCCGAATGGCTGTGCGCCAAGTGGGAAAGCGTCATCTTGCGGGTAACGCCGGCGCGAATCGCATCCTTCGACTACAGCCAGGAGTGGCCCACCGGCTGATCCGCTAACCGCTAACCCAGGCCGCATCCGAAAGGAAACCCTCTATGACCAGCAGTTACTCTATGCCCAGGTTGATCCTCATTAATGTCCTGTTATGGCTGACCCTGTTGAGTGCCGCCTGCCGGGCAGAGCCAACACCTACCGAGATGCCACCCCAGGCAGAGCCGAACGCGGTCGCCCAAGCCGCACAGCCGGCGGCGCCCACCGCCGGGCCCACCCATACCCCATCACCCGTGGAAACCCCCCAGCCCTCGGCGACCCCTACCCAGACCCATAGGCCCACTCAGACGCCCACGCCCACCGTCACCAATACCCCGACCGCCACCCCCACGCCGACCCATCCCCTGATGATCGACGTGATGCGGCAGGGCAGCTACCCCGGCAGCCAGATCACCTTCGAGCAGACCCTGCAGCCCGGCAGTAACTATGACCGCTACATCGTCTCTTACTTATCAGAGGGGAACAAAATCTACGCCCTGCTGACCATCCCCCAGGGGCAGATGCCCGCCGCCGGCTGGCCGATCATCATCTTCAACCACGGCTACATCCCCCCCGAAGAGTACCGCACCACCGAGCGGTACGTCGACTACGTCGACTGGCTGGCCCGGGCCGGCTACATCCTTTTCCGCTCCGACTACCGCGGCCACGGCAGTTCCGAAGGGGAGGCCGGCAGCTCCTACAGCTCCCCCAACTACACCATCGACGTCCTTAACGGCTTGGCCTCCGTCAAGACACTGCCCCAGGCCGATCCCGAACGCATCGGCATGTGGGGCCATTCCATGGGCGGCCACATCACCCTGCGGGCGATGGTCGTCAGCGGTGAGATCGACGCCGGGGTCATCTGGGGCGGGGTGGTCGCCTCCTATCCTGACCTGATCCAGAACTGGCGCCGCCGCGGCGAAGGCACCCCGTCCCCCACGCCCGATCCCGCCAGCACCCGCGGCCGCTGGCGAAACGAGCTGGTCGAGACCTACGGCGATTTCGACGAAAACCCCGAATTCTGGGCGTCCATCTCCGCCAACAGCTACCTGGCCGACCTCTCCGGCCCCATCCAGCTGCACCACGGCACCGCCGACAGCTCCGTCCCCGTCGAGTTCTCCCGGACTCTCAAGGAACAGCTGGACGCCGCCGGCATGCCCGGCGAGCTGTTTATCTATGAGTGGGACAACCACAACCTCTCCGGCAGCTTCGGCCCGGCGATGACCCGTTCGATTCAATTCTTCGATGCCTACGTGAAGGGGGATTCGTAAGGGGACAGGCGCCCGTTCAAGAGATTCCTTTAGTCAACCCAACGGCAGCCGGTGGCTGGCGAAATCCGACGGCGACTCCTCAAACCCCATCGCCGCGAAAAACGGCGCCGCTGACGGGTTGCCCATCCGCACGGTCAGCTCCCGGAAGTGGGGACGGGCCGCCTGGATCACCGCCGCCACCAGCGCCCTGCCGATCCCCTGGCGGCGGAACTGCTGGGCCACATACAGGCGGCGCAGCCGGGCCACGCTGGGATCGCCGGCGTAAGGGCACACATTCAGCCCGCAGATGCCGGCCAATTCACCGCTGATCCGGGCCGTGAAAAACGCCTCTCCCGGCAGCTGGTACAGATTCTCCGTCTGCTCCGCCTGCAGCCGGCTGAGCCCTCCCAGCCCGGCAGCCTCGCTCTCGGCAGCCAGCGGCGCCAGCTCCCGCAGCAGGCTGCGGCTCATGGGTACAGATTCAATCTTCAAGCTGGTCTCCTTACGGCTGTCAGCTGCCGCCTACGGCTGTGGGGTCTCGCTGGCCGGGGCGTCATCGGCGGCAGTGGTTGCTTCTTCGGGTGAAGGGGTTTCCGTCGGCAGCGGCGTCCGGGTGGGCATCCGGGTGCGGTAGGTGGGGATCGCTTCCGCCCGCCTGGTCTGGCTGTCGCTCAGCGAATAGGTCGCCGGCAGCTCGCTGACGTCCCTCGCCTTGGTGACCGCGGCAAAGGATGTCAGGCAGGCACATAGAAACAGAATGCCAAACAAAATGGTGAACCAACGCTTCATTTCGGTAATCCTTATGGTGGTAAACTGCCCGCCGGCCTTCCAGCGCCGGCAGATCCTTCGCGTTTGGCTGGCTCCCGTACCGCCGGTCCGCGATCAACCCCTCAATTGTATCAACCCGCTGCCGTTGTGACCATTCGCATCAGCCCGAACCGCGGATAGCTCATTTCCCTAAGCCCTATCTTGCCCTGCCGCTTGCTCAAATTCCAGCTTCAGCGCTGCCCGCTCTTCTTTGGGAATACCGTGCCACCGCTTCCCCTGGATCGCCCCTTCCAGGGCGTACAGCTTGCTGCAGCAGACCGACAGATCGCTGTCGCCGATCCTGAGCACCGCTTCCACGCTGCCCAAATCGGCCAGCGCCTGGCAGCTGCTCACCCCGATCCGGGCCAGCTCCGCCGCCAGCGTCGGCCCGATATTGGGCAGCGCCGTCAAATCTTCGCTCATTCTACCCTCCTGCCGCCGGCAGCTTGTAATGCAGCTGCACCAGCCCCGAGCGGAACCGCTCCACATCCAGCAGGGTCAGCGGCTCCAGCCGACCACCTCCAGGCGACAGGGGGATGCCGGCGCCCAGGAGCGCCGGGATGATCGAGATGACGAAATCATTCAGCAGCCCCGCCTGCCGGAACGCCCCGGCCAGCTTGCCGCCGCCCACCATCCACGCCTTCTTGACCCCTTCGCCTGCCAGCCGGACGGCCAGCTGTTCCGGGCTCTCACGGCTGATTTCAATATCAGGCGACGGCTTCACGCGGCCGCCGCGGCTCATCACGATAGTCCGTTTGCCGGAGTAAGGCCATTCCGGGAAGGTCAGCGCCTGCTCGTAGGTCAGCCGGCCCAGGATGATCAGTTCCACCCCGGCGTAAAACGCGTTGTAGCCGTAATCTTCATCCCCCATGGCCACCATCGACAGCCAATCAATGCCCCCGTCTTCCTCGGCGATAAACCCGTCCAGGCTCATAGCCACAAAATAGCTGATTTCCATCCCGTCTCCATATACGTATTCTACTTAAGGGTATCTTCACAATTACCCCGCAATTCCTTCACTTCACTCTGCTACTATACATCAGATGCAGAAAAAGGTCGGCACGCTCCTGGTGCCGGCTCGTTGCTGAAATTGTATAGTGAGGTCAGCTTTTCATGTTCATGGGATTAGGTTTAATTGTGATATTCACGGCGTTGGCGGCAGCCGGCTGGTTTTTTGGCAGAGCTCCTGTCGAGAAACCGCAGCCCCGTGTCCTTTCCGCCCGCGACATCGCCGCCAGCCGATACGCCAACGGCGAGATTGACAAAAAGCAGTTTCTAGCCATCATCAGCACCCTGGATGGCAGTACGGAGAACAAGTAATGTACCCAATTGAACACATGTACGGCCGCGGCTTCGGCATCGGCATTGGCGAACTGGTCATCGGCGGCATCCTGACCCTGCTGGTCTTCGCCGCCATGCTGGCACTGATCTACCTGGCGGCCCGCGCCTACGGTCAGCGCCGTCACCCGGATTCATCTGCCGGGCCGGCCCCTGACTCGGCCCTGGCGATTCTCAATATCCGCTACGCTAAAGGCGAGATCGACAAGGAAACCTACGACCGCATGCGCAAAGATATCAGCTAGCCCCATCTTTCGATCCCCAAGTACGGGCGGTCCTATGTGACCGCCCTCTCTTTTCCCCCGGCCCATCACCCCCAGACAAAAAGCGGTTCGCCCGCCGCTCCCGTGAGCCGCAGACGAACCGCCATCATAGACCGCATCTATCTTCAGCCGCCGCCGGCTACTTCAGAATAACCGGCAGCATCACATTCCACTGGAAGAAGAAGATATCGTCAAACACCACGTTGGACTCATTCCCGGCGCCGTCCCGGAACTGGGCGTAAACCCGGCAGAATACATTGTCCGGGCATACCAGGCTCCAATCGGCGGTATCCGCCAGCGGCATCCACTGGGACGCTGACATATCCCCGGTGTTGGAGAAGCGCATCTCTACGTTCCCGCTGACCTCATTGAGCAGCGCCGAGAGCATATCTGTCTGGTGGGCATTGGCCCCCTGGATTGCCCCATCAGGCGGGGTATCGGAGCTGCTGACATACAGCTTCACCGCCCTGGAGGTACTGCTGGGAGCGTCATTGTTGATCAGCATCCAGCCGGAGGGAGCGTCGGGGTCCGCCTTAGGGGTCACTTCCTGCACCGCCGACGGCGGCCCGAAGGCGGTGCCGTTGAACGGGAACACCCGGACGTAGTACGGCGTGTCATTGGTCAGCGCGGTCACCGTGTAGGCGCCGGACGCCTTTGCGTCCCCATGCCCCTGCCCGATCTGATCCCGGTCAGGGGAGACGAAAACGCCCACAAGCGTGTAGCTCAGCGGCCGGGTCCAGCGGAGCACCAGGCCGCCGTTGATCGGCCGCAGCCTGATGTGCCCCAGCGGCCTGACCAGGTCGTCGTTGGGGATCAGCGGATTTCGGCCGCCGTTGACCTCCGACCCGTCAGCTTCACCGCCGTTATCGGTGTCGGGGTCGCAGGGGCTGGTGCCGTTGACCAGCTCCGCGTAGTTGTCCAGAAGGTCGAAATCAGGGTCATCCGAGCCGCCATAAGCGCTGGTTGTTTTCCAGCAGCGCAGCTCCCAGCGGTCCGGCAGCCGGTCCTTGTCCTGGTCGTCCAGGGTTGGCCCATCGATGTAGAAGCCGCCGTTCCATTCCCGCGCCAAGACCGTCTGGGGGTCGCTGGGATCAACGAACAATGCCACCATCCTGATATTGTACGATCCACCCACGTTCGTCAGGGTGTATTTGACTCCGAAGACGCCATCGCCGGCGACGCCGTCGTCATGCTGCCCGTCATCGTACAATAGGACCACATCGGTGGCCCCCGGCTTGTCCACCGCCGCCGCCATTATCGCGTTGGTCTTTATCGGTCCGTCCCGCTGCATCAAGACGCCGTTGATGATCACCTCGTCGCCCGCACTGCCCTGCATATTGGGCAGGCCGCGGATGAACCCGCGGAGCACATTGGTGCTCTGTACATTCATGTTGATGAAGAAGTCAGACTCCAGCGCGTCGGGGGCTGCCGGTGCCGGGCTGTTGGTGAGGTTGTAGTAGTACTTGGCCCGGATGCTCCAGGTCCCCGGCTCAGGATCGTTGACAATCAGCACGTCGACGTAGCCGTCGTTTCTGATGTCCCAGTCGGCCGGTGCCGGCAATTTGGACGAAGGCGGGCTGATCGGGATCCAGTTTCTGCCCAATCCCTGGTCCTTCGGCTGCAGGATTTCCACCACTCGGATGTAGCTGGAGTTGTCCTCCTGCTGCCCGGCGATGGTGAACTGCAGCCGGCTGACTGAAGGGTCGACGATCCCATTGTGGGTCCAGAGGGTGTTGTCCGGTGAAAGCAGGTGGGTCACATGGAAGACCTGGGTCGCTTCCTGGGCGTCGACGTTGATCAGGTCGTTGGCGTGGGCCAGCCCCAGATGGCCCGGCAGAATCGTCAGGGCATCTGGCTGCAGGATAGAGTCCGCGAACGCTTGTGTGACTTCAGAAGTGAACGGGCTGGCGGCCATCATCTCAGCCAGCACTGCCGTTCGCTGCGCCTGGGCAGCGGCCTGCGCTTCGGGGCTCAGCAAGCCGCCGGCGGTGGTGGGAACCGGCCGGAAGACCCCGCCGGTATCCGACGCGATTTGGGAGAGCAGCCCGCCGGGGCACGCTGGGCCGAAGCAGATGGTGTCCACGATCACGCCGCTGTCGATCAGGTTGTTGCGGATGCTGGCGTACAGCGGATTGACATTCTCCTCGCCGTCGCTGAGCAGCACACAGTGCTTGGGGTTGTCATTGGTAGGCGCCGCCAGCAGCTTGCTCTGGCAGTCCTGCAGTGCCGCCCCGATGGGAGTCCAGGCGTCTGGGGCGATGTTGTTCATCGCCGTGTTGACCTGATTAATGGTCGTCTGCGGGGTGGCTGCCACCGCCGTGCGGGCCATGTACTGGGTGATGTCCAGGGGGCAGTTGCCGCTGCCGCCGGGCATGCCGCAGCCGCCGGGGTTGTCCACCGCGCTGAAGCCGGACACTCTGACCCGATCGCCAAACCGCAAGGTGTTGGCGTCTACTTCGCCCGCCTTGATCGCCATGACGTAGCGGGGATCAGAACCGGCAGGGCCGTCGACGTCACCCATGGAGCCGGACTCATCAAAGACGTAGCCCACATCTTTGTTGCCCGGATCGATGTAAAGCAGCGCCGCGAAGGCGTTGGCGTGATCGTTGTCTTCCCCGTCGCAGTAAGTTCCCGCCAGGCAGACCCGGAAGTCGCTCTTAATAGTTCCCAAAGGTTTGGGATCGGAGATCAGGGAGACCCAATATTCGTCCCCCACCTGCTGGAAGCTGCCCGGCGAGGCGGTCAGCACGTCGTCGCTGGTGTCCCCGTTGTCCACCGAGGTGAACACGAAATCTGAATCTGTCAGGCCGATGATCGGCTCGCTGCCGTTAAGCACTTCCAGGCGGGCCAGGAAGGCGATGGGGGCGTCGGCAGCCCCGATCTG
>JAHEEY010000266.1 GCA_024640485.1 Chloroflexota bacterium
GATGCCATCTGTCGCATCAAGATCAACCGCCCGCTGCGCTTGAATGATCGCCGTACCGCCATCACCAGAACGCAGCGCCAAATCAGCATACTGTTGGTAGGTCAGCGCGATGGTCGGCGCCGCTCCAATTGCTTGCTCATAAGCGCCGTAAGCCATCTCGATTTTCCCCGGCACGTTCATTTCCACCCCTTGGCGCCCATAGATAGCGGCAAGTTGGGTATAAAGCACAGGATCCGCCGGGCGCAGCCTGATAGCTTCACCCATCGCAGCCTCAGCCTCAGCAAAGCGGCCAAGTCGAGCGGCGGTCAGCCCCACGGCGGCATGATAGGCGGCCCGCCGCGGCTGGTGGCGAATGGCCGTCCCATATTCCGCCAGCGCACTCAACGGATCTCCGCCGGCCAACGCCTGCGTGCCTCGCCAGCTGTGCAGGTCAGCCAGCAGCGGACGGGCGCTGCTCTGCCAGACAACCCATCCAACTATCAAGGCGCTGGCGGCCATCATCCCCATTCTGGCCCAAAGCGGAAACCTTAACGCCACTGTCTCCATTTCCCCTTCACCACTTTCCGCACTCACCACGCCTAGCAGCAGCCAGAACACAAGCGCCGTGGCCGCCACGTCAAACAAGAATAAATTCCCAATGAGGTGGGCGCTGGCACCTGCCATACATGCCGCCAACCACGGCTTTGCCGCCATTTGCCCCTCTGCCCCCGAGCCAACTGCACCCTCGCCCGTCGACAATCGCTTCCAGCCCAGCCTCATGACAAAAGCGACCAGCAAAGCAAAAAGGACCGCTGCCGCAATACCATAATTAAGCGACCAATCAAGCAGCCAATTGTGCGCCCGGTCAACCACCACACCGCGCCCCTGATAATAGACAAGCTTCGGCGGATACACGGACGGGAAATGCAGCTCCAGCGTGTCGGCGCCGTACCCCAACCACAACCTTGGCCACAGCAGCCGCACAGATGCTTGCCAGATCGTCCAACGGGCGGCAATGGATCCGCCCTCTGCGATACCGCGCTGCAAAATAAGGGCCAATACCCCGCCCACAACCCCCATTCCGCCCAACAAACTGAGCCCCCGATCGCGCCGCGACCAGCTGGGCGCAGCCCGCAGCCACACCAGCACGCCGGCGCCTACCGCCGCGGCAATCCACGCCGCCCGCGCCTGGGTAAAGGCGATAACGCCCAGCTCCAAGACCACCAGAACCCCATAACCGGCCCGTCCCCACTTGTCGCTTGCCTGTTGGGCGGCAGTCAGCGTGAGCGGCAGCAGTAAAGCCAGGTACGCCCCGGTGAAATTAGCCCGCCCCAGCGTGGTTGTCAGCGCGCTGCGCCCGTCGGTCAGGACCGAAATCGGCTGCCAACCGACCGCTTGTGCCAGGCCGTAAATACATATCGGCACCGCGGTCCACACAATGACACGCAGCAGCTGTTGGCTTTGTTGGCGGTCAATCTGAGTAGCGATGCACAAGAACAGCAGCAGGTAGCTCATTTGCGTCAGCATACCATTGGCCCGTTCTAACGAACCGAAAATAGCCATGAAATGATCACTGCTGAAGAAAGTAGAGAGTGCCGTTACCAGGAAAAGGGAAATGACCAGGTTGCGGATAGGTGCGGAAAGAGATCTCTGCCGGAGCCCGGCCAACCAACCCGCCAGGGTGAGCGCCGCCAGCGTCCAGATCAGCGTCCGCAGCAGCCACACCTTCGACGCCTCAAACTGCTGCTCAACCCACAGGTTCACAAACAATGGCGTCAGCAGCGCGGCCAACAGCCAGACACCCGCTTGCCATTTTCTCAGTGAACGATCAGTTGTCTCTGGAAGCATCACGATCATTGTCCTCTAGGGATTCACCCTTCGCATTCGGAAAGTCCAAATAGAGAACTAGGGGGGCGGCCGCGAAGAAAGTCAAATACCGTGAGGTGAACGGCCATTTTACACGGTATGCGCAGGCGATGATTTGATCGATCTAGTTGGGCGGCGATGTAGATTGCGATGTTGAGCTTATGGTTTTCGATGCAGGATTCGTGGTAGTGCGACACGGTTTGGGACCGATCTACCTACCCACTGCCAGGATAATCATAACAAGCGCTCCGTTCTTAGCGAATTACGGTCGAATCCGTTAATGTCCCGTTAATGTGCAGAAAGTGGCGCAGATTTCCTATTCCTGGGACGCCGCTGGCCCCTTCTGCAAACAGCGAGCTTGCTTATCCATTCGCTTAGGATTTGCCCGCCAAGCCAACGGCAAAGCGATCCGAAGACTTAATGACCACACCGGCGCCGTCACCGGCTCCCCGACCAACGCCCTCTCCACCTGCACCCTGACCATCTCGTCAAATGTCAGCGGCACCGCCGCCACCGGCATCCTCACCTTCGACGCCGCCAAACTCCTGATCACCACCTTTAATCAGGAGACCTTCTTGCTTTGCCTGCCGATTATCTTGCAGCCACGAGCTGAATGACACGGCATTTTGGCAGATTTACGATTTGGGTTTTGTGGCCTCACTGTCGTATATTGGGAAGCAGCATCATTGGGCTGGGCTTGGAGCGCCGGCAGATCGATTGCCGATCTGCCGCTAACGCTCTGAACCAGGATCACTGGCAACAGGTCATCATCACCGGCCCGGCGTTCGCGTCCAATCGGCCCATATAATCAACAGAAAAAGTTCAATCAATAAGGAAACAGTGCCATGAAACCGGTAAAAATCGCCAACTGCGATCTCGACGCCTCCGAAATATCGCTGGGCTGCATGCGGATCGATGAGCTGACAAATCAGGAGATCTCCACCCTGATCCACACCGCTCTAGATGAAGGGATCAATTTCTTTGACCATGCCGACATCTATGGTGATGGGCTATCGGAAGCGAAATTCGCCGAAGCCCTGGGGATGACCCCCAGCTTGCGGGACAAAATGATCCTCCAGACCAAATGCGGCATTCGCGATGGTTCCTTTGATTTTTCAAAAGAGCATATTCTACAATCCGTGGACGGCAGTTTGAAGCGCCTTCAGACCGACTTTGTTGATATCTTGCTGCTCCACCGTCCCGATGCCCTGGTCGAGCCGGAAGAGGTCGCCGAAGCGTTCGCCATCCTGCAGGACAGCGGCAAGGTCAACTACTTTGGCGTCAGCAATCAAAACCCGATGCAGATTGAACTGCTCCGTAAATTCGTGAAGCAGCCGCTCATCATCAATCAGCTCCAACTCAGCATCACCAATACCGGCATGATTGATGCCGGCATAAACGTGAATATGGAAATCGATCCTGGGATCAACCGGGACGGCAGCATTCTGGACTACTGCCGCTTAAAAGAGATCACCATCCAACCCTGGTCCCCCTTCCAATACGGTTTCTTCGAGGGTGTATTCCTGGACAACGACAAATTCCCGGCGCTCAACCAGAAGATCAACCAGATCGCACAATCCCGAGGCGTGACCAATACCACCATTGTGGTCGCCTGGCTGCTTCGACACCCGGCCCACATGCAGCCCATCGTCGGCACCACCAACCCGGGTCGCGTAAGAGACGTCTGCAAAGCTTCCGATGTCAAGCTCACCCGTCAGGAATGGTACGACATCTACCGGGCGGCCGGAAACAAGCTCCCTTGATCACCCGTTTTCACCCTTCGTCGCTCGAATCAATTAGATTAGAAAGGAAGATAGCCAATGAAACGCTTGGACAACAAACCGGCGCTCATTGGCGCTGCCGGCTGGGCCCACCGCAGCCAGCCCTCTCCGGGCAGCAAAAAAGACCAACACAACTTGGCCAACTGACGAGGTCTCAAGGAGATATCTCGGCCTATGGTACAATTCCTGCTCATATAGTTTGGGCGGGGAAAGATTCAAAGGAAGGCCGATGCTAGATTTCTTCATACAGCTTTTCGGGCTGGTGCTGCTAATCGCCGGTATTGTTTTTGGCTATTGGCGCTGGGCCCGACCTCATGAAAGTATTCTAAACAAACAAAGCCGGGGACTGCTGCTGCTCACGATTCTTACCCTGATGGGGGGCTTTGTTGGCAGTCCTTTTTGGTGGGCTGACGAACTCCGGAGTTTCTCTTGGGACACCCCTCCCCTGGCCAGCCGAATGCTGGCCTCGGCCGGTTGGTCATTTGTGGTCGTCTGTTATCTGGCTCTGCGAAGGCCCAGCCGGCGGCGGCTGCGCTTGGTTCTTCTTCTCCTCTTTGTTTACCTCTTTCCTCTTACGATCGCGATTCTCTTGTTCCATCTAGACCGATTCGACTTCGCCGCTCCGATCACCTATGCCTTCTTTGCCATTGTGGTGCTCATGGATGTTGCCACAGGCTGGTATCTCCTTCGCCAGCCGGCCGTATTGCCGGATCAACCACAAGACAAAGAGCTAACGGATCGAATCGTCAGATACTGGATGCTTTTCGCGGCCGTTCTGACCGGCGTGTGGGGATTGGCTCTCTTTATTACCGACAGTGGTCCCATAGCAGCCGTTTGGGTCTGGTCGGGCGATTTACTCTCCAGCCGGCTTATCGGCATCATGCTGCTGGCAATCGCTGCCGGCTTGCTCTACAGCTTTCGCTTTCGCGACGCATCTCAGGTAATGCTGGCCACACTCATTACCTACGGCGCCGGGCTGGCAGTCGCCAGCCTTTGGAATCTGATCTTCGGCAAGCCATTTCCACTCTCTTACTTCGCTGTCTTCAGCACAGTCGCCCTGGTTTCCCTGGTCGTCTTTACCCGGCAGCGCCCTCACCCGGGCCGGTTCTTGTCGAGAAGTTGATTTGAATAACAGCGCCTCACCCGTCCCAGTGCCCATCTCGCCCCGATCACCATCACCGCGGGATCGGCCAACAAATCGCTCTGGGTCTGGCGGAACGCGGCTGCAGCATCATCGGTATCGCCATCATCGATGGTATCAGTCAGGTTGCTGCCAGCCTTGCGCGCATCTTACGGACACGGCTCGACCGGCCCGGCGGTAAAACTAAAGGAAGTTCCCGATCCGTGCGTCACCGCTGTGCAGGTCGTCTTGTCGTTGGGGCTGCCTGTACTGGTAGCGCCGCCGTCAAGCTGTGAATTCACCACACTCAAATCGGTGTAGCCCAGGGTTCGTATGGCCGAGGTCTCCCCACTGAGATAGCTGTCCCTCACAAAATAAGTGGGCGCCCCCGAACTGGCATTTGCGTAGAGCCCATAGCGGCTGCCGTTGGCGCCTCGAGCCCGCACCTCGCTGCTTGAAAGCGTCAAATCGCAGTTATTAATATCAGCCCCATAAGTGAGCGTCGGGGTAATCGTTGGCCCGCTGGCCTGTACCGTCAGCCGGGCATTTTGGATGTCGGCCGAACCGTTATGGCATCGAATCCCCCGCATGATTGACCCATCAGCAGTCCCTTCAACCAGCGCGTCTATATCCGTCGCTGAGATGATGCCGTTTAGAAAATCAAACCCCCATACCCCGACCGCCGCTGTGGCCCGAGTCGATACATTGTGAAAGCTGAATGATTGGGCGGCATTGGCTTTTAGCCCCACCGCATCGAGGCCCCCATCGTTTTCCGCCAGGATCCGGGCATTCTCGACACTGCCCCCCAAGACCGAATCGGTATACTCTATGCCGAAAACGGTTATCTGCGCGTTTCCATACGCATGGATGTCAGCATTTTGGACGGCTGGGTTGCCCTGGACGGCTTGAATACCGTACATAAATCGGGCCTGCCCCGTAATCTCAATCGCCACATCCTGGTAATCGAACTGCCCCTGCAGGTTCTGTCTCAGCCCATACGAGTTGCTGGTTGCCAAATTGCCGGAAGCCTGAATGGTAATGTCTCTCATCCTGCCGGTTGCCCCGCCGTCACCACTGCCAGTCAGGTTCATTCCGTAGACCACCCCTTCACTCGAATTCGCCCGAATATCAAGCTGATTGATCGCCACCTCTTGGGTATCGGACGACATGAAATATAGTCCGTAAGTGGTACCCCGGGAGGAGACTTCGGCACTGGCGTCGCGCAGCGTCAAATCGCAGTTCTCAACCAATATCCCAGCCATGCTGCCCGAAACGCTCTCTTTGCTGCCGGTGACGGAGATATCGTGGGCGTTAAGACGGCTGTTAGCGCTGGCGCAGAATACTCCCGATACCAGGGTGCCGTCGGAGGAGACCGTGGTGTCATACCCCCCCAGATCGACCTCACTCTGCGTGATAAACATGCCGTTGGTCTGGGTTGCGCCGCCGGAGACAAATGACGTGACGTTTTCCAGCTTGACCACTGAAGACGCATTATTGACATAGATACCGTTGGCATCAACACCGCCGGCAGCATTAAGGAAGAGACCGTCCGCCACCGCCGAAGCCAGGTAGATATCCAGCCCGGTGTTGCTGACGCTGCCGCCGCTGGCAAAGAGGGCCACATCTTTAAGCAGTGCCGCACCGCCATCGTGGACAACCATGCCCCGTGGGTAGCTCCCGCCAGAAGCCCTCCCGGTGACATCGGAAAATGTGGTGTCAGCCGCCGTGTAGATCGCGAAAGCCCAATTCTCCGGCGCGCTGCTGATGTTTTCCACCGTGACATGGCGCAGTTCCGCGTTTGAAGCGCCGACCAAAGTGGCCGATTCCGGCTTGATCCCATCGGCGCCGCCGTTCGAGGTGAGCACCGTCACCCCTCGCCCCGACCCCTCAATATCGACATAT